>CAZLWZ010000348.1:0-2353 GCA_964563275.1 uncultured Flavobacterium sp. | reverse complement strand
ACCAGTCAAGTCGGTTTCAAAAATTTATTATAAACCAATCATCGGTCGCGGGTGTCGCCCATTACACCGTCCCAACCTGTTCCAACTGCGGCGATTTGTTTTGACTGACTTCCCGCGATGGAAAAATCAAATCCACCGATGCGGTGATGGACCCGGGTCAATTTACATCTTTATCGATATTTGATGGTTATAAAGCATAAAAATTTGTGAAACTGGCTGCTCGTATAATCTTGTGACGGAATCATTAAGTATCTTTAATGTGTTGTAAAATAACTCACTATGAAAAATCTTCTACCAAGCTTACTATCATTGGCAATCGTGGCGACAGGTTGCGGTGATAAATCGGCCTCCAACGGCTCGGCAAGTGCGTCAGACACTATTACAGGTGCTCTTCCTCCTGTAGAAACAAGGTCACCGGCCACCAATTTACAACCTGCTTTCGCAGGACAAACCAGGATATCAGGCGTAAAGACCGCTACTCCTTATGAAACTCGCGTGGTGACAAAAGACCTGTCGAAACCATGGAGTGTCAAAGCTCTTCCGGACGGCCGTTTGCTTGTCACGGAAAAGAGCGGCACTATGCGGATCGTTACAACCGATGGCGATGTGGGCAATCCGCTTGAAGGCATTCCGGCAGTTGACGATAAGGGACAGGGCGGATTGCTTGATGTTTGCCTTGATCCGCAATTTAGCAGCAACAGAATGATATATTGGAGCTTTTCTGAAAAAAGGCCCGGCGGCAACCTGACCGCTGTGGCTAAAGGCAAACTGTCGGCAGACGAGTCCAAAATCGAGAATGCATCCGTTATATACAGAGCAATCCCTGTTTATGACGGCGACAAACATTACGGCTCGCGTATTGTTTTTGACGGCCAGGGAAATCTCTTTGTAAGTACTGGCGAGCGATCTGATCTCGAGACGCGTCCGCAGGCACAGTCGTTACAATCGGCACTGGGCAAAATTGTTCGTATAACTACCGATGGCAAACCGGCAGCGGGTAACCCGTTTGCCTCCAACGGCGAAGCTTTGCCGGAAATTTATTCCTACGGGCATCGTAACGCTCAGGGTCTTGCGATTCATCCTCAAACAGGAAAATTGTGGGAAAGTGAAATGGGTCCTAAAGGAGGCGACGAAATAAATCTGATACAGGCAGGTAAGAATTATGGTTGGCCAACAATTACGTATGGAGTTGAATATAGCGGGAAAACGATCGGTCAGGGAATAGCGCAGAAAGAAGGAATGGAACAACCCGTTTATTATTGGGATCCGGTGCTGTCGCCGAGTGGAATGACGTTTTATAGTGGCGGAAGTATGAGTGAATGGGATAATAACCTTTTTATATGCGGCCTCAACAGCAATCATATTGCCCGGCTCGTTTTGGAAAACGACCGCGTCGTGGGTGAGGAAAGGCTATTGGCCGATGAAGGTGAAAGATTCCGCGACATCACACAAGGCAACGATGGTGCCCTGTACGTGGTAACTGATTCAGGTCGGCTTTACCGTATTGGTAAAAAATAGTGGCTTACGAAAAACTGATATGGGCGACATTGTTTTGGACAGTGTCGCCTTTTAATTTTACATCACCATTTTGTAATACCGAAATAGCTTTTACAAACATCAGGTCAGGGTCATTTTCAAGTGCTTCTAGTGCCGCATCATCTACAGACATTGTTATGTCAACAAAAGTAACAGCTACATCGCTCTCATAATCCTGATCATGTAATTGATCCTCAATGTTGCCGTCGCCATCGTCCTCGACTAATTTATCAAAATCTGCTGATCGGTTGCGCAGACGCTGCAGTACCGATTCTGCAATATCAGCTTTGGTATTTTTATTTCCGTGTGTGGTAAATAGTTCATCTTTGATCTTAAATTGGACAGCTACTTTTCTCATAAGGATGATTCTTTTGCTTTTAAAATTATTCAAAATCCGCCGATATCCATCGGGATTAAATGTTATAATTATAATAAAACCGCAGCTGCTTTGTTGGAAACTCTTTTTTTAAAAATAACTTCCTCCGCCCATGCTGCCGAATTTTATGTCTAAGTACATGTTTTAACAAATAGTCGCAAATTTTTCTTACGTTCTCCCGGATGCCGCCGCTGTTGATAAATTCGCGATAAATTCGATTAGATAGATGACTGTGTTTCAATTTTTTACATAAATTTAAATACAATCAAATATCAAAATCATGATTAACAAAAAGAAGCTAAGCATTATTTTGCTCACCATTGGAATAGCGTTCATTGGTTTTGGTATCTTTCGGATGTATGCTCCGGCAGCTATAGGAGAACTGGTACATCGTGAGGACACTTTAGGAATAAGCATTTTATCAATTGGCGCGGTAATGGC
>CAZLWZ010000347.1:0-2364 GCA_964563275.1 uncultured Flavobacterium sp. | reverse complement strand
GAATTGGCAAAGCCAAAAAATAGTTAGTATTGTTGGTACACGGCAGGTTAGTTCTCACGGAGCTGACTTCTGCAAAAAACTGATTGCTGACTTAGCACCGCTGAACCCGGTGATTGTCAGCGGATTTGCATACGGAGTAGATATCGTGGCACATCAGGCAGCACTTGAGAATAATCTTCAGACGATTGGAATACTCGCTCATGGTTTAAACCAAATATATCCCAGACTTCACAAAAAATATGTGCCTGCTATTGAGGCCCATGGCGGTTTCCTTACCGAGTTCTGGAGCACCTCGAATCCGGAACGGGAAAACTTCATCAGGCGCAACCGTATAGTGGCAGGGCTTTCAGAAGCTACCATCGTCATTGAATCGGCTGAAAAAGGCGGATCCCTTATTACGGCGAATATTGCGTGCGATTATAACAGGGACGTATTTGCAGTGCCCGGACGGCCTTCTGATAAGTATAGCATTGGATGCAATAATCTGATAAAATCCCAAAAAGCGCATGTGCTGACGCAGGCGGCCGACCTGGTTTATATGCTGAACTGGCAACTAGAAGCTGAAGTTAAGCCGGTACAGAAGAAACTATTCGTGTCGCTTGATCACGATGAGCAAAAGGTTTATGATTATCTGATAACTGCCAAGAAACAGCTGCTCGACATTATCGCACTTGAATGTGGTTTTCCAATATATAAAATTTCGCCATTGTTGCTGAACCTGGAGCTTAAGGGAATGATCAGGCCGTTGCCGGGCAAGCTGTTTGAAGCGCTGTAGTTAGTACCCAAGCTTTTCACGTACGCGAATGAGCACCTTGTCAGCTGCTTTACGTGCTTTTTCGGCGCCTGCCGATAATGCCTGGTCAATCTCGGCCGGATTATTCATGTAATGGAAATATTTCTCACGTTCCGATTTAAACCGCGTTGTGAGTAATTCGAAAAGTTCCTGTTTCGCATGCCCATAGCCGAAATCCCTGCTTTCATTGCGATATTTAAGTTTCATATTTTCGATTTCCGGCGCAGTGGCAATTGTTTTATAGATTCCGAAAATCTTGCATGTTTCCGGATCTTTAGGGTCTTCGAGTGGTGTGCTGTCTGTTTCTATCGACATGACTTGCCTGCGCAGTGCTTTATCGTCTGAAAAGATGTTAATGATGTTGTTCGCTGACTTGCTCATCTTCCCGCCATTGGTACCGGGGATGTACTTGGTTTCTTCCTGAACCGATGGCTGCGGCAATACAAATGTCTCCCCCATTTGATTATTAAAGCGCGCGGCGACATCGCGGGTAATCTCGATATGCTGAAGCTGGTCCTTACCGACAGGCACAAATTCGGCGTCATATAAAAGAATGTCGGCTGCCATCAGCATCGGATAGGTAAATAATCCGGCGTTGACATCGCTAAGCCTATCGGATTTATCTTTAAATGAATGAGCGAGTGTTAAGCGCTGGAACGGAAAAAAGCAGCTTAAGTACCAGGACAGCTCGGCGGTTTGGGGCACGTCTGACTGGCGGTAGAAGATTACTTTGTCGATATCCAGCCCACAGGCAAGCCATGCCGCGGCGGTACTATATGTGTTTGCCCGCAGCGTTGCTCCGTCTTTTATCTGGGTTATTGAGTGCAGATCGGCAATGAATAAATAGGAATCGTTATCGGCCTGACGAGATAATTCTATAGCGGGAATGATGGCTCCAAGGAGGTTTCCAAGGTGCGGGGTGCCGGTGCTTTGGATGCCGGTAAGTATTTTTGCCATTAGGAGAAACTGTTTTTGGCAAAGTTAATTCTTTTACCAAATGTTACGCACTATTCGCTACTTTTGGCGCTATGAAAATACTGAAAATCGGTTTTTGGATAATCTGGCGCATCTGGTTTTATATCCTGCTGGGATTGCCCATTTTAATCATGTTTCCTTTTCTTGTAGTTTCGATATTAAAAGAGAAGTGGTACCCGTACTTCTTTTTCATGGCGCGTATCTGGGCCCGTATAATATTGTTCGGAATGGGTTTCTATTATGTCGTGAAACGGGAGCAACGGCTTGTTAAGGGCAGCAGCTACATGCTGGTTTCCAATCACACTTCAATGGCCGATATAATGCTGATGCTGGCGATCACAAAAAATCCGTTTGTCTTTGTGGGCAAGGTGGAGCTTGTAAAGATTCCGTTGTTTGGATTTTTTTATAAAAGAACCTGTATTCTCGTGGACCGCAAAAGTTCGAAGAGCAGGATGGCCGTTTTTAATCGCGCGCAGAAAAGACTGAACCAGGGTCTCAGTATATGCATATTTCCAGAAGGCGGCGTTCCGGACGACGAATCAATAGTTCTTGACGATTTTAAAGACGGGGCATTCCGCCTTGCGATCGAGCATCAG
>CAZLWZ010000346.1:0-2370 GCA_964563275.1 uncultured Flavobacterium sp. | reverse complement strand
GCTATTTGACGAGACATTTTTTTTAAATTCGGGGCTGTTCATAAACCACGTCATTTCATTTCTTATGCTGTTCCTCTTTCGCATATTAGTGAAATATGTGTTTGAACGGTATATGCACCATGAGGACAGCAAGCGCCTGATTAAAGCCGTAATCTATGGTGCTGATGCCAATGCAATTTCGGTGGCAAATGCATTGCGGACTGAAATGCCTGCGCGTTTCCGGCTTCTAGGCTTCATAGATAAGTTTCATCATAGTAAAACGTCGAAAAGTATATTAAACCTGCCAATTGTCAGTCAGACTAAGAGTGTGCACGTAATTCTACGGTCGATGAAAGCCGAGGCGCTGATTATGGCGGAAAAGAGCTTGTCCAAAGATGAAATCGTCACAATCGTTGAGGAATGCCTTGAATATGGGTTTAAGGTCTATACTGTTCCGCTGATAACTGATTGGGAAGACGAACAGCAGATTTCGAAAAAAGTTAAAACATTTGAAATTGAGGATCTACTAGAGCGTAAGCCTATTGTGCTGGATATGAAGTCGATATCTACGCAATTAAAGGACAAAACAATTTTAATTACCGGTGCTGCGGGATCAATCGGAAGTGAAATTACACGACAGGTTTTAAAGTTTGCTCCGCTTAAATTAATTATGCTCGATCAAGCCGAAACGCCGTTGCATAGCCTGAAGCTGGAAATCAGTTCGAAGGCCAAGAAAACGCAGGTGATTTCAATTCTTGCCGATATTCGGGATCGTGAAAGTATAGAACGTGTGTTTGCTGATTACGCACCTGATGTTGTTTACCATGCCGCTGCCTACAAACACGTGCCGCTCATGGAGGAGAATCCTGCCCAAGCGGTGTTTACTAACATTATGGGTACTAAAAGCCTCGCCGATTTGTCTCTACAATACGGAGTCAAACGATTCGTGATGGTATCGACCGATAAGGCGGTAAATCCGAGCAGTGTAATGGGTGCAAGTAAGAGAATCGCCGAAAAGTATGTACAGTCGCTCCAATTCAGTAACGGGGAGCGAGACGATAGGACAAAATTTATTACTACACGCTTTGGGAATGTATTGGGATCAAATGGATCTATAGTCCCACTCTTTACGCAGCAAATCCAGCAGGGAGGGCCTCTCACAATAACCCATCCCGATATAATCAGGTATTTTATGACGATCCCGGAAGCCTGCCAGCTGGTACTTGAAGCTGGTGCTATGGGAAAGGGCGGCGAAATATATATTTTTGACATGGGAAAGCCGGTAAAAATTCTCGACCTTGCGAACAAAATGATACGTCTTGCCGGATATACACCCGGAAAGGAAATCGAAATAAAAGTTATTGGGTTACGGCCCGGCGAGAAACTGTTTGAAGAATTACTCAACGATACATCGAAGACCTTACCAACACATAATTTAAAAATTATGATTGCAGAGGATGTGTGCGAAGATTACAATAAAATAAATCTGGAAATAGAAGACCTTCTCGAAGGAACGAAAATACATTCTCATGATTCTATAGTCGTGAAAATGAAAAAGATTGTTCCTGAATTTAAGAGTATGAACTCAGATTTTGCCACTCTCGATCATTAAAAGAACCGATTTTAAAAAAAATGAAAATAAAGATCTTATATCCCTATCTGTCTTTGCTGTTAATTGTACTGCTGTCGTCTTGTGCTTCCAATAAATCGATTCTGTATTTGCAGGATTCCGAGGCTGTTAATAGTGCCGTAGCTTCATATAGCGGCGTTATTGAGCCTGACGATAATCTGCTAATCACAGTTACGGCTGACGAGCCTGATTTGGCGACACCATACAATTTAATGTTTCTAAATGCGAGAAGTACTGAAAGCACTACCACGCGAAACGAGGAGCTTTTGACTTATCTTGTAGACGAAAAAGGTGAGATTGATTTTCCGGTTTTAGGAAAAATTAAAGTAGCAGGGATTTCGCGTACTGAGATAGAGGACAAGATTAAGCTGTTGCTAAAACCATATTTAAGTAATCCCGGTGTGAATGTCAGGATTATGAATTTTAAAATTTCGGTATTAGGAGAGGTAAAGAATCCCGGTCGGCAATCTGTCAATGGCGAACGAATAACCCTGCTAGAAGCTCTTTCGGGCGCAGGTGATCTTTCTATATATGGGAAACGAAACGAAATTGTTGTTTTAAGGGAAGAAGCCGGAGTACGGTCGATAGCAGAGATAGATATCACTTCTACCAATTTTATCGATTCGCCGTATTATTATCTTTCACGCAACGACGTGGTTTATGTGAAACCTAATAAGACACGAGTAAACTCATCAATAATAGGTCCGAATCTTACCGTTGGTATTTCTGCGATTTCGCTATTGATAACAATTATTTCTGTA
>CAZLWZ010000345.1:0-2374 GCA_964563275.1 uncultured Flavobacterium sp. | reverse complement strand
TAGGACGCCAGGTTTTCATCCTGGTAACAGGGGTTCGATTCCCCTACGGACTACACAAAATAATAATAATTTACAAAAGGAAATGGCAAATCATAAGTCAGCTTTAAAGAGAATCAGAAGTAACGAAAAGAGAAGGGTATTGAACAGATACCAACACAAAACAACGCGTAATGCGATTAAATCATTAAGACTCGCTACGGATAAAGCTGATGCAACATCAAAATTATCGGCCGTAATTTCTATGATTGACAAATTGGCGAAAAAGAACATCATACACGATAACAAAGCGTCAAACCTTAAATCGAAACTCACAAAGCACGTTGCTAAACTATAGCATCAACAATAATATTGGTTTACGAAGCTCCCTTACGGGGGCTTTTTTTTATCATATCTGCTGCTTTAAATTTTCCAGCATCTCCTTTGAAATTGGTTTGGACTGAAAGTCGATAACCATCGGATACGTTTTTGCTTTGTCTATGTCATGCGGATCGATTGTCGACGAGAGTACAACCACCTTCGCGTCACTGAAAGAGGCATATTTTGCATTGGTAAAATGATCTAAAAATTCCCATCCGCCCATTACCGGCATATTCAGATCCAGGAAAATCATTTTTGGATAGTCGGTTGCCGCATCGGCCGATAAACCGTCGAAAAAAGCCAGGGCTTCCTCGCCATTGCGTGCTGTTTCGATTTCTTGCGCAAACGCCGCCTTGCGAATTACCATCTTATATAGCATTAAAGTTATCGGATCATCATCAACACATAAAATTTTTGTCAGCATTTTAATTTGTTTGTTTTTTAAAGGTTAGGGTAAACGTAGTACCTTTATCTACGACACTCTCGACCGAAATTGTTCCGCCCATACTTTCAACCTGAGACTTCACCAGGTACAAGCCAAGGCCTTTGCTGTCAGGATAATTATGGAAACGCTGATACAAACCGAAAATCTTATCACGGTTTCTTTCGAGGTCAATCCCGATACCATTGTCTTTAAAAACCAGGATCACCGAATCTTCGACTGCTCGTGAAGTGACCGAAATTCTCAACTGGCGTTTTGGTGCGCGATACTTGATTGCATTGGTGAGCAAATTCAGAAGTATACTCTCAAGATACGATTTGTTAATATTCAGAATTGAAATCTGCTCCAATTCCACATGTATATCGAGTTTGTGCAGATTGACAAGGAAAGACAGCTGGTTAAAAACGTTGTCGAATACTTCGCGTATAGAAACCTCTTCTTTTTGAATGGAAGGATTGTCTTTGATGATGACCACCTTTACAAGATCATTAATGGTTTCATTTAACAAATGAGTCGATTTCGAAAATCCATCGAGGATTTCCTTGAGTTCGAGGTTGTCAATGGGAATGTCTTCGATCAGGTTTAGTAACCCCGTTAAATTTGACAGCGGCGCCCGTAGATTGTGCGATGTGATGTACGAGAATTGCTTCAGGTCCTTGTTGTTTTGAGTCAGTTCGCGGATAAGTTGTTCCTTTTCCTTTTCCTGACGTTTCTCTTCGGTAATATCTCTTTGTATTGAAATCCAATGCGAATGTTCGCCTTCTTTATTTGTTATTGGGATCATTGAGAAGTTCACCCAATACTCCTGGCCATCCTTTTTGTTATTAAGTGTTTCAAATTTAAATTCGTGTTTCTTTTTAAGTGCTTCGGCCAAAGGTCCAAAATCGCTTTTAAACGATTTTCGCTCCATGAAGATTGTAGGTGGTTTGCCTATTACTTCATCTGCATCATAACCTGTCATTTTGGAAAACGCCGGATTGACAAAAACAATTTTAGGGATAGTGTGAGTCGGCTTCTCCGATTCGGAAATGATTACTGCGTCCTTTGTTTGCGTCACCACTGTCTCAAGCAGCTTTAGCCTTTGTTCCTCCTCCTTCTGCCGTGTCACGTCCTGCATGGCACCAATCATCCTGATTGCTTTGCCATTGGCATCTTTTACTAGGAAGCCGCGATCAAAAACGTGTTTATACGAGCCATCGGCGCAGGCAAACCTATATTCATCCTGCCATTTTTCTGTTTTTTGTTCGAGGAAAGAATATAATTTCACCGACATTTTAATACTGTCCTCCGGATGAATCCTGTCGAACCACCATTTCGAGGTTGTACCAACGTCTTCTTTTTTATACCCGAAAATTCCCTGAATACCTTTATTCCATATAAAGTTGTCTTCTATAATGTTCCAGTCCCAGATGGTGTCGCTCGTGGCTTTGGCAACAATATCGTAACGTTCCTTTGCCCGCTCTGTCTCTTCAAATGCATTGCGGTTCTCAAGAAGGACACCAATAAGGTTGGCAACGCGCTCTACCAGGGCGATTTCCCCGGCAGTGGGTGATTTTATGACTTTATAATACGTCG
>CAZLWZ010000344.1:0-2375 GCA_964563275.1 uncultured Flavobacterium sp. | reverse complement strand
CAGTTGAGGGATCGAGTTTCTCAAAACCTGAAGTTGACAGTCCGTCTGAACTCCGCTCAAGAACCTTTTGAACCGAATGATAGATAAAATTGCACTGGAAGTCGCGGATTGAATGCGTATTTAGCAGTTGCTCTTTCCAGATTTCATCGTCCACGCCCGGGAAAGAAAAGTTCATTAGTGCCTTCATCATTGGGTGGTTCACAACCGATCTTAAATTTTCATTGATCTCGGCGTCGTGGTACGGACGAATACTATCAAATTTTGACATTGGCAATAATTTAGCTAACCGCAAAAGAACGAAAATTTAATTTAAAAAATGTTTCAATTTTCTTAAATCCCAAAGACATCTTTTGAATTCCAAGATGTAATTTCAATAATTTCTTCACGATCCTTACCGTAAAGCTCGGCAAGCCGGTCAATGACTTTGTGAATGTGACTGCTTTCGTTGCGCTTGCCTCTGTAAGGTACCGGCGCGAGGTACGGTGAATCGGTTTCGAGTACGATATTATGCAGCGCGATTTTGTGTATGAACTGGTCGATTTTACCATTTTTAAAAGTCACCACTCCGCCAATGCCAAGCTTCATATTATACGAAATCGCCTGAAGCGCCTGTTCATAGCTTCCGGTAAAGCAATGGAAAATGCCATGCAGCTCATCCGATTTCTCTTCTTCGAGTATTTCAAATATTTCATCGAACGCATCACGGCAGTGAATATTTATCGGAAGGCTATAACGCTTTGCCAACTTTATCTGGCGCCTAAACGCATCCTGCTGAATACCAAGCGTCGATTTATCCCAGTACAGATCGATACCAATTTCGCCGACAGCATAATATTTACGGCGCTGTAATTCAGCTTCAACAAAGTCAAGTTCTTCCTCATAATTCTCCTTTACGTAGGTGGGGTGCAAACCCATCATTAAGAAAACATTTTTCGGATAATTGGCTTCGATCGCGTACATACTTTGCGCATAAGCCGAATTTATAGCCGGAACGAAAAAACGGGTTACGCCGGATTCTAATGCACGCACCATCATCTGATCTCGGTCTTGTTGAAATTCTTCACTGTAAAGATGCGTATGCGTATCGGTAATCCCCATTTTGTTAACTTTATGGCAAAGTTACAAAGACCAAAAAAGTATCCGGAGAAATAAAGTTATTTTTGATACCTAAGCCTTCCTTCTAATGACAGAATCCTTCAAGACTACAATTCGCTCATATAAAAAAATAAAATTTCGGATTACAAAAACCAATCACCTATTGATTAAAGCCAAGATTAACGGCGAACCCGGTAATTTCATTCTTGATACCGGCGCTTCGAACAGTTGCGTCGGTTTTGATAATATCGAACAGTTTAAACTATCGGCGAGCGATTCCCCTACATTGGCCGCAGGTGCCGGAGCGATCGATATGATCACCAAAATTTCCACAAAGAATTGCTTGTCGATGGGTCGGTACAAAAACAATGATTTTAACCTGGTAATTTTTGACCTCACGCACGTGAACCAGGCGCTGGAACAACACAAGTCGGCACCAGTACACGGAATCATCGGAGCCGATATTTTAATTAAAGGCAAGGCTATTATTGATTACTCCGAGAAAACGCTGCAATTGTTATTATAGAGAAGTCTTTAAAAAACAAACCCGCTTTAAAAGCGGGTTCTTTATATTATAATTCCAATGCTTTCTTCGGATTTCCATCCATTAGAAGTTCGCCCGGATTTTCAAGTCCTTCTTTTACTGCGACCAAAAATCCAACTGATTCACGGCCGTCGATGATCCTGTGGTCATATGATAGAGCTACGTACATCATCGGGTGAATCTCGACCTTACCGTTCACGGCAATCGGGCGCTCGATGATATTGTGCATTCCCAGGATTCCGGATTGTGGCGGGTTGATGATAGGCGTCGAAAGCATGCTTCCGAAAACGCCACCGTTTGAAATCGTAAAGGTTCCTCCTGTCATATCGTCCACCGTGATTTGTCCATCACGCGCTTTGATTGCAAGGCGCTTGATCTCGGCTTCGATTCCGCGGAAAGTGAGATTTTCGGCATTTCGCACCACCGGAACCATCAACCCTTTGGGACCCGATACCGCGACCGAAATATCGACAAAATCGTACGCTATTTTATAATCGCCGTCGATCATCGAATTAACATCAGGATACAGTTGGAGCGCACGTGTCACCGCTTTGGTGAAAAATGACATATAGCCCAGGCCGAGTCCGCCGTGCTTTGCCTTAAATGCGTCTTTATGTTCATTTCTAATTGTATTGATCGGCGTCATGTTGACCTCGTTAAAGGTCGTCAACATTGCCGTTTCATTTTTTGCAGAAACAAGACGTTCAGCTACTTTTCTACGCAGCATCGACAATTT
>CAZLWZ010000343.1:0-2384 GCA_964563275.1 uncultured Flavobacterium sp. | reverse complement strand
GTGCTGCTGTCTATGAAAAAATCGAACATCGGGCAGCTTCTGGAAATAAAGAACAAAGCCGGAAATGAAAAGCGGGTCACAAAAGCCATCAACGACATCGCCCGGATGCAAAACACACTTCGCAAACTCAGACTCGAAGATTTTGTTCGCAATCCTGCAGAACTTGAAGATTATCAAAGAAATGTTCTGCTGAAGTATGTTGATTACCTGAACGAGAACATCCCCGACGACGAAACCAATACTTTAAGCGCAAAAGTGCTGGATTCCATGCTCGTGGCCTCCCGGGGAATATTAAACCAGGTGAGGCAGGAAGCAATACAGCGAAATCGATTGGTTAACCAGGAGGAAAAAAACCTGCTTGACAATGAACTTCTGATATCAGCTCAGCTTCGCAAAATATTAAGTGAAATTGAAACCGAGATAGTTGATAATACGACTGCAAACAACGCGCAAAAAGCTGCAGCATTGAATAGGATCATTAAAATAGTGACCATATTTGCTGTTATCGGACTTGCGTTGGCACTTTTATTCTCATTGTTGATCCTAAATGATTTTCTAAAGACAAAACAGTACAAAGAGCAGCTCGAGATCGCGAATAATCGTGCTAAAACACTGCTGCAAAATAGAGAACAATTGATCTCTACGGTAAGCCACGACTTGAAGACACCATTGAGCACGATCGCCGGGTATACCGAGTTGCTGAGCAATGCAGACCTCTCGCCGAAGCATCGCTATTTTAACAATAACATTAAGGGAGCTTATGAATATATCTCGCGGCTTGTCCAGGATTTATTGGATTTTACTCAAATTGAAGCGGGTAAAATAAGTATTGAAAATATTCCGTTTTTGCTTCCTGAAGTCATTCAGGATGTCGCAGTAAGCATTCAGGCGGCGCATCCTGCAAAGCCTATTGAGCTAAAAATTTCCGTCGATCCCGAATTAAACTCCAGAATAGTTGGAGACCCGTTTCGCCTGCGGCAGATCCTGACAAATCTGATCGGAAATGCTTACAAGTTTACCTCAGAAGGAAGCATTGTAATCAGCGCCCGAACCAATTTTTCCGATGGAAAACTAACCCTATCGATACAAGTTTCGGGGATTGGTATCGCGTCAGATAAATTAAATCTTATTTTCGAAGAATTTGTACAGGCCGATGAAACTGTAGAGAAGCGTTTTGGCGGAACCGGTCTCGGACTCACCATTTCAAAAAAAATGACCGAAATACTCGGCGGAACGCTTAGTGTTACAAGTACAGAGGGAAGTGGCAGTGCTTTCATTGTCCAGCTTCCGTTAAAAATGGATACACAACTGGCCTCAACCAGCGACACAAGGCAACTGACGATCGCAGTAGTTGATGATGATATTAATTTACTGAATCTTACAACTGAGGCACTGAAGCAAAAAAAACATGTGGTTTTACCGTATTCGTCGGGCGCCGAAGCACTGTCCGACTTGAGTCACCGTCAATTTGACCTGATACTTACTGATCTGCAAATGCCGGAAATGAGCGGATTTGAACTTCTTAGGACTCTTCTGGATTCCGACTGGTTCAACAAAACTCAGAAGCCTGTAATCGCGGTTACAGGAAAAGCCGATGCAAACACAGAGTCATACAAAGCAGCAGGTTTTTCAGCTATAATACGAAAACCATATACGCCTCGCACATTAAATGAACAGATACAAAGGGTAATGAACCAACAGTTAGACGGAGCCTTTTCGGAAGTTGCCGAAATACAATATGATTCGGCAATTGACAGAATACGCGCTTTCTTTCCGAATGATATGGACGCATTGGATTCCGTTCTTCAGACATTTGTCGCAAGTGCCAGCAATAATATGAAATCACTCGAAAACGCGATCGCAAAAAACTGTTCAGATGAAGTAAAGCAAATTGCCCATAAAATGCGCCCGATGTTTCGGCAGTTGGGTGCCGAAGAGTGTGGAAGTATTTTATTCAAATTGGAAGCTTTTGAATATCCGAAGGAACAAATGCTGGATCTGTTTGCGGAACTACAACCGCACGTCGTAAAGTTAATTGATGAGATAGGGCAAAACTTCAAAACTCCAAACCATACATTTTCATCTTATTATAAAGTGTCTTCCTCGTGATCTTAAGTATTCTCGCAGCCTCCGATTTATTGTTTCCCGCTCGCTCCAATGCAATTAAGATTGCTTCTTTTTCATTCTGCGATAGTGAGAAATCATGATTAGCGGCTTTAATTTCAAAGAGCTCCACTGGGAGGACGTTTTTTGGAATAAAATCTCCGTTCGAAAGAAGTACCGCACGTTTTATGACATTCTGCAACTCACGCAGATTTCCCGGCCACTGATAATTTTCAAATGCTGAAATTACTTCAGGGGCAAAACCGATAATATTTCTATTG
>CAZLWZ010000342.1:0-2397 GCA_964563275.1 uncultured Flavobacterium sp. | reverse complement strand
GCTTTCTTATTCTGTTTTGTTGGCTTTTTTTCTCAGTGCTTATACCGTTACTACGTTCGCACTTAGATGTACCAATGATTCTAATACGTTATTTTATAAATATTTTGCCAGCTATTATAATTGTTATCGCAATTGGAATATCGCTTATTAAGAACCGAGTGATCCAAAGGATCGTCATAATATATTTTATTATTTTTTCACTGGTCGATTTATTTGCTGTTAACAAGTATTATAGTACCGTCACAAAATCTCAATTTAGGGAACTTACGGCCGATATTAAAGCAAAAAATGAGGACAATATCAAGATCGTCGTATTTTGGTCCTGGATTTTTGCACATTTTTTCGAGGATAATCCTGCGACGAAAATTGAGCAAAGATTACTGGACGAGCATGTTGAAGGGATGCGGAAGGGTCAGTTGGCTCACGATGCGTTTTGGTACGCAGATGCAAACTCCCGTCCAATTTCCATATCTGATGAAAACTTGAAGTACCTGGAGGAGCATTTCAACTTAAAATATAATCTACAATACCACGATGCATGGGCGAGGTTATATGTCCCAAAAGTCGCAGGCAAAATAGATTTGTCAAAAGGGTTACCCTTATCGATGCTCAATCCTGTTCATCAGGATGCAGCGGGGAATATTTATTTTTTTGAAAATTCTACTCTCAGTAGTCCGCAACTTGATTTGGAACCAGGCAGGTACGAACTCTATATTTCTGGCAAAAGTTATCCAAACCCTGCAATTGATAACCAGAATGCGCAGCTGACCGTTAAATTAAATGGACAGCAGATTGGCGATATTTTTTTGAGTGAAAAGGGAGATGGATCAGAACATATTTTTTCTTTCGACCTACACAGTTCTAAAAAGTCCATATTGAGTTTAACATTTTCAAACGATATGACAAAAGACGGAGAAGACCGCAACTTGTCGATTTCATCCATAAAATTCCAGAGAATGCAGGATTAAGTAAGCGAATGACATTACTTTAAAATATTTTAGTACCGTGAAAATGGAATTTGTTTTTTATATAATTTTAGATAAAAATTTAATACGATGAAAATAAGAACATTTTTAATAACATGTACCTTAGCCATTCTTTTTAGCAATTGTAAGAAAGAAACGTCAAATTCATCGGAGAAGACTTCAGAACCCGTAGTTCCAAGTAACTTTTTGGTAGAAATGACTGTTACCGCAGCGAAAGATGACAACTTCGCGGTATATTTTACCGAAGACGGCACAATTGATTTCACAGGTGACAATACAGTGTGGAGCGGAGTAAGTGCGAGTGACAACCCTCAAAAAGTTTTGTTTCATTTCTCCGAAGGGGTGATTCCAACACATATTAGATTCGACTTCGGAATTAATAAAGAGCAGGGTAATATAAAATTAAGCGATGTAAAATTGAAATTTGGCGATAAAAGCTTTGAGTTTAAGGGTTCGGACTTTTTTACATATTTTATTGAAAATGAAACTATTAAAACTGAAATCGACGACTCAGCCGGTACTATCACTTTTTTAAGTACTTCCGGAGAATTTGCCACGCCTTTTTATTATCCTCATCAAGCAATATTAGATGAGATAACGCGAATCACTCAATAAGCACATCTTCCCTAATGATTAAGCCGCAGTATATGCGGCTTTTGCTTTATTTATCTTTCCCTATATTTGAATACTTAATCAGCCGAATGTATAGAAAAATATTCGCATACGGACGCAGCCCCGTGCTTCGCAACTTCGGCATCTACGGTTTCGGCCAGGCTTTTAACCTGATTACACCGCTGCTCGTAATACCGTATATTATTTCAATTTGCGGACTCGAGTTATACGGACGTGCCGCGATCGGCATGGCGCTGATGTTCTTTTTGATGGTTTTTGTCGATTTCGGATCGGATATAGCCGGGGTTAAAGCAATTGCGACCAACCGCGATAATGCCGGTGTTTTACAGAGAATCATCGGAACTACATACGGAGCCAAACTATTTATGCTGATCGCCGTCGTATGCATCGTTAGCATCATCTTTTTAACCGTTCCATATTTCAACCCCGAGCGGGCACTGTTCTTTTTAAGCCTTCCGATACTTGTAGGCCAGTTCCTGAACCCGACGTGGTTCCTGCAGGGAATCGAGGATTTTAAGCAGATCACCGCAATCAACATCATCTCAAAACTGATTTACGTAGTTGGAATATTTTCGACCATAAACTCACCGCAGGATTACATTTACATCAACCTTTGGTGGGGCATCGGCATGATCGCGGCGAATGCTGTTTCGCTGTTCCTGGTCGCCAGGACGTTCGGTTTTTCTTTTTTCGGATTCAGTATTAAACACGTCCGCAATCATTTAATTTCTGGTTTTCCGATTTTTTCGTCGCAAATATTTATTTCAATCCAATTATA
>CAZLWZ010000341.1:0-2405 GCA_964563275.1 uncultured Flavobacterium sp. | reverse complement strand
TGGATCGATGAAGAAGTGGCATTATTCGCGATTATTCAGCTAAATAATACGAGGGTCGTTACCAAACATATGTCGGAGATCAATTTCCGAAGTTCAGCACGCGAAGGCGATATAATCGAGATTGGTATGGAATCCATTCGTTTTGGACGTTCGTCAATGGCGGTCAAATGCGAGGTCCGAAATATAATGACCCGGGCGACCATCATTACGATCGACACCATCACTATGGTAAGTCTGGACGAGTATGGAAAGCCGATGCCGCATGGCCGAACCGGATTCGAATCAGAAGGGGGTTAGGCCTTCGTCGTCTCGGCAAAATACTTGCGATCGATGTAAAACGTTCCAAAAGGCACCATTGATGCTGCGCATACAACCATAAACTTTTTCCAGTTCCATTTTTGCTCGATCATCATCACAATCGCCAATAAAATGTAGCCGATAAATAGCACACCGTGCGCCATTCCTATCGTTTTTACATAAAATGGCTGATCCCATACGTATTTCATCGGCATGGCAAAAAAAAGTAAGAGCAGAAGTGATAAACCTTCGAATAAGGCAACGATCTTGAAGAAGCGTGTCATGTTTTAATTTTTGTCGCGGAAGAATTTCCTTCGAAGCGCAAAAATACGAATTGATTCACAAATGAAAAAGAAAGATGCTAATTTTACACCTCATTTAAAAGCATGAGCAAACGCGACCTTAAAAAGTATTTGAGTGATCTGACGCAAGAGCAGACGGCCGAACAGATTCTGGAGTTATATGAGAAATTCCCCGATGTAAAATCATATTACGATTTCGTTTTTCGTCCGAATGAAGACAAGCTATTACGTGACGCAAAGCTTAAAATTACGAACGAATATTTTCCAGTCAGATCAAAGAGAGCAAAGTTAAGGCGGTCGGTGGCACAAAAAATTATCAAGAAATTCTTATTGCTGGGCGTAGATCCTTTCATTACCGTAGAGGTGATGCTTCACAACATCGAGGTAGCGCAGAAATACGCCGCTGCCCGAACCATCCGTTACGAGTCGTTTTATAAAAGTATTCACAACTCTTTCGAGCAAGTTGTCCATTATAGCGTAGGGAAGGGCGTACACGGCGATTTTCTTTCACGGCTCAAAGCCATTACAGATGAAGCCTCGCGTCAGCGCTGGAATAATATGCACGATTTTACCCGCACTTTAGAGGAGAGTTTATAACACTAATATTAGTTGTTAAAGTGGAAATTCTGACACTGCCACGCTAAATTATGTAACCCCAAAATGACGCCGATTAAAGACCTTTGAAAAAGTAATTCAGAATTCTTTAATTATGGCAAAACTACTACAACATACCGCGTCCCTCGTTATAAAGATTGATGGCAAATTTGATCTGCCGGAGGATAAAAAATGTAAGACAGTAACTATAAAGAAGTTGTTGCACATAATGCAGAAGGAACCTGCGGCTATTCAGTTCCTGGGTTATGACTTCGACAAACCGTACATTGAAAACGAGACTGTCGAAGATTGTTTACTAATCAGCATTCACGTAATAGAAGATCCTATTATGATTGACTACAGCGAATCTACGGAACAAATCGTAAAACATTTCGTAAAGCAGCTCAAACGAAATACCAGTAGGATAATGCTTCAAAGCAGTCGTACGGCTTCTGGAAAACAGGAAAGGCATTTTGAATTCTATGTACGCGGAATCGCCGAATCTGGTCGCGCAATCAGAACGCTGCGGCAGGCATAACCCATAAAACCGACTCCTATGCACTATAACAACCGAAAATCGTTGACGCTATTTTTTTCAATTCCTAATGTATCCAATCTTTTTATTTATAAAGATAATTGGACCGATAATAAAGTGATGCGTCCGCTAATAGCCGAGATTTTAAAATGCGGACAGTTCGAGGTGCATTATCTTGGGGCAGATTCTTCGACAGTGCAAGGAAGCGTGGCTCGTAATGCCTCCGATTGTGCACTGATTAATCTAACGGTTCAGGACGTAGATCTAGCCAACAGGTCGGCCCAAACCATAAAAGACCTTCTGATTCAGGAACTGAGCAACAGGAAAAACAGGTTCTTATTTGAAAATGAATTGATTGACGCCGACAAGAATGTGACAAACATCCATATTACGATAAAAATCCAGTCGGTGCGGAAAATGGAACTTGAACGTTTTCAAGCTGCATAACCATGAAGTGCCCACGGTAACAGTTTCCTTAACGGCTTCTTTTCATTCAAACAATTCCCCTTAATCCGAATCGTTTTTTGGCAATTTTGTTACGCCAAGAATAGGTTCGTCCACCATGTTTGCACGATTGTACGCCTTTTCTTCTATTACGTTGGAAGTGAATTTTAAACTTTAAAGCTTGACAGTTTCACGAATACTTCCATTTTGTGCGAATTCAAATCTCTGCTTTT
>CAZLWZ010000340.1:0-2407 GCA_964563275.1 uncultured Flavobacterium sp. | reverse complement strand
CTTTGCCTTCACGGATTCTTTCAAGTGTGAAAGTCGTCGCATCGACCGGATTCATAATTCGGATATCAAGATCACTTGTATCGTGATCTTTTAAATACGTGTTTACTTTTTGAATCAACTCTCGATCGTGAGCGCGGTTTTCATCAAGCCAGAAGACGGCCGGAGTCGAAGAAAGCCGGGCACGGTTTACGGCCAATTTTACCCAGTCGCGAATTGGCGCGTCCTTAACCTGGCACATGCGGAAGATGTCGCCATTTTTAACTGATTGCTCCATCAATATTTCACCAGAGCCGTTCATTACTTTTACGGTTCCGTCAGCTTGCATTTCAAAGGTTTTGTCGTGCGAACCGTACTCTTCCGCTTTTTGAGCCATCAGCCCCACATTAGGTACGCTTCCCATTGTTGTAGGATCGAACGCACCGTGTTTCTTGCAGAAATCAATTGTGGCTACATAGACACCTGCATACGAACGGTCAGGGATAATTGCTTTTGTGTCCTGCGGTTTTCCCTCTGCGTTCCACATTTGACCCGATGTCCGGATCATCGCCGGCATTGAGGCATCAACAATAACATCCGACGGAACGTGCAGATTTGTAATCCCTTTATCAGAATTTACCATGGCAATGCCCGGTCCTGATTTGTAGATATCGTTGATAGCGGCTTCGATTTCTGCGCCTTTGGGATGATTTGCGATTTTAGAGAAGACGTCGCCAAGACCGTTTCGGGTATCTACTCCTAATTCTTTAAAAGTGTCGGCATATTTTTCAAGTACAGGTGCAAAGAACACATCGACGATGGCTCCGAAAATAATCGGATCCGAAACTTTCATCATTGTAGCTTTGAGGTGAACTGAAAACAGTACGTTTTTTGCTTTTGCATCGGCAATCTGTTCGGAAGCAAATTTTTTCAGTTCGGTGACACTTAATACCGCAGTATCGATAATTTCACCGGCAAGAAGCGGCGAATTATCTTTTAGGATTTTTGTTGACCCGTTGTCGCCAGTGAACTCGATTCTGTAGGTGTCGTTGGCTTTAATTGTAACCGATTTCTCGCTGCCATAAAAATCACCATGGCTCATGCTGGAAACATGCGTTTTTGAATCGGACGACCAGGCGCCCATACTATGTGGATTTTTCTTTGCGTAATTTTTGACTGCTTTTGGAGCGCGGCGATCGGAGTTACCTTCGCGTAAGACCGGGTTTACCGCCGATCCGAGGACTTTGGCGTATTTTGATTTGATGGTTTTTTCTTCCTCTGTTTTCGGATCTTCAGGAAATTCCGGCAATTTGTAGCCAAGAGACTGAAGTTCCTTGATAACTTCTTTGAGCTGTGGTACCGATGCTGAAATATTGGGTAGTTTGATGATATTCGCTTCTGGTGTTGTCGCTAATTTTCCTAATTCCGACAGGTCATCATTTAACCTTTGATCTTCCGATAAATATTCGCCAAAGTTGGAAATGACGCGTCCGGCTAATGAGATATCGCGGGTTTCAAGTGAAATTCCGGCCGGGGCGGTAAACGCCTGTACGATTGGAAGGAGAGAATGTGTGGCCAGCATTGGGGCTTCGTCTGTAATCGTATAAATAATCGTGGCTTTGTCTGACATTTAAATGTGTTTAATTTGGATAAAACTTTACGGTACACAAATATAATGATTCGCTCAGGAAAAAGCAGAATCAGTTCGCGGCGAAATCGGTTGAATTATCGATTTGATAAAATAAGCAGCCCTGAAAATTTATTCCATAAAAAAAGCCCCATAAAAATGGAGCTTTGATGTGTCAAAATAATGACTATCGTCTTTTATCTTTGATCTTGGCTTTTTTACCGGTAAGTTCTCTGAAGTAGAAGATACGGGCGCGACGAACGCTACCTTTTTTGTTGATTTCAATTTTTTGCAAAGCTGGCAAATTGACCGGGAAGATTCGCTCAACACCAATTGCACCAGACATTTTACGGATTGTAAAAGTTTCAGTACTACCTGAACCTCTTCTTTGGATCACAACGCCTTTGAAAAACTGCGTTCTTGTTTTTTCACCTTCTTTAATTTCGTAGTAAACCGTGATTGTGTCACCGGCGCCGAAATCAGGGAAATCTTTCTTGGTTACCAATTCGCTTTTTACGAACTGCATTAAATCTGCCATGATAATATTAATTATGGTTTGAAATCAGAGCAACATTCACGGGTATCGCCAGAGGTTGGTCCAATGTGGGCGCAAAAGTAGGAGAAAAAGTTGAAAGTTGCAAACTAATAGTTTGAAAGTTTAAAGTTTGAAAGTTGAAAGCTAAGATGCAGGCTTGTAGCACGTTAATTCCAAAATCCCAAATCTAAAATTCCAAATTCCAAATTAACTTCGCTCCGGTCGCCTTCGGCTGGGTTCAAATTCCAAATCTTAAATCTGGAGTCTGA
>CAZLWZ010000339.1:0-2433 GCA_964563275.1 uncultured Flavobacterium sp. | reverse complement strand
CGGTGGCTTCAGTACCCGAGTTGACGAGATATGTTTTTTCAAGTGTATCGGTTATGAGTGAGGCCAATAATTTGCAATATTCGACCGCCGGATTTTGCGAATATTCACCGTAAACCATTACGTGGGAATATTTATCCAACTGGTTTTTTATCGCCTCATTGACCCGTGGGTGCCGATGCCCTAATGTGACAGCCGACACCCCGGCGACAAAGTCGAGATATCGTTGGTTGTGGGTGTCGTAAATATACGATCCGTCGGCATGAGAAACCTCCATGCCCAACGGATGCGGCGATGTTTGCGCCTGATATTGTAAAAAATCGTTCACGTGACTTGTTATTGCGGTTTGGCGGGCGCAGGATTGTTCTTGTCGTAATCCAGCGTCTCGCGCCTGATCTCCATCGGAGTGTTTTCTTTTGCGAGTTCTTGTTTTGCCATTTGCCGGATTTGCTCGTGTCCTTCGTTTTCTTCTGGCGGAAAAATATCTTCGGGAGATTTTATTCGTTCATCGCCACGCCAGATAAATCCGCGAAGCCTCCGGGCGTTTTCGGGCAATTCTGTTTCAGGATATATTTCACTGTCTGGTTTGCCAATCAATGTGATGGTGTCGATCTGGTTCTGGTCGAGCATCATATTGATATTACTGCTGACGCCTTTGTTGATGCCAACAAGTTCCTGATCGTCATTTCGTACATAATATATTACTTCGGTATTTTTAACAATATCAACCTCCCGCAGTTCGTTATCTTCAAACCGGCCATACAAATTCTGTCCTTTAACCTGGTTAAAACCGGTGCCAAGCGTATCGCGTGAAACAATAAATGCGTTGTTCAACACCTTCAGCGAGTCGATTTTCTCGGTTTTTGTATCAGCGATCAAATGCATAACATCGCCCGTCATCTGATTTTCGAAATTCCACAGGATCGGCCTTCCAATAAGTTTTGTTAATCCGCTGGCCTGGGATGAATGGATCGAATCGCATTTTCCGCTGAGATCGGTTTTATAAAAACGGGCATTGGGAAAGGCCCGGATAATCCGGTTCTCGGGTTTTCCGGTGATCAGCAAACGCTTGCCGTGTATATACACCGAATCATTTTCAACAAAGTTCACCGCAACGGCTCTTTTGGTCACAAACATCGAATCCCGTTCACGATATACCTCACCGTAATGTCCTTTGACGATACCGCGGTTGATGGAATCGGTTATTTTGACATTGTTGGTCGCCGAAGCAAACTCCCTGTTTCGGTCATAATACAAACTGTCGCCTTCTATCAGCCTGTCATTATATTTAATATATGATCGCCTCAAAAAGTGTCCGACGTTTCGCTTGCTGTCATAAAAACCTTTCTCGGTGTAAATATAGTTCTGCTTGCTTGTGATGGTCGATGGTCCGAACAAATAGGAATGGCCCGAATTATTATAGTAATCCAGATGATTTGATTCTAGCACATATTCCGGATTGGTCAAAGTAACAGCCGTCGTGAATCGGAATTTTTTTTCTGTCGAATAATAGCGTCCTGATTTGCTGCGTAAGGTATTCTCATCATTGACAATGGTACCGTTGGTGTTATAATAGGCCTGCTGAGAGACGCGGTCGAAATATAACGAATCGGTACGTAGGGTCATATCGGGTGACCGTAATACTACGTTCCCCGACGCAAACGCCTGTTTAATATTGCCGTTGTACTCGCCGTAATTGCTGTTCAGAAACAGCGTGTCGCCTTGCACAATCTGCACATTTCCAAATGCTTTTAAATAGTTCTCCTTCTGAAATAAATATGCTTTATTACAGGTCAGGATCGCGCCATCATGATTTACGCGTACATTTCCAGTCAGTAAGGCTGCATCCGGAATTTCTGTCTGATTAATATCGAAATCGTCTGCGTTTTCGACCATTATGCGATTTGAGGTTTGCGCCCGGGTTGTAGTGAGGGTCGCAAAAAGCAATCCGGCACAGAAATAGAAAAAATATTTGCTCAAGGGAAATTTTTTCCAAATTTATGAAAATCAGTCGGCGCAGACAGGTTATTAAGATTTATTTATAAATTGGGTTCGGCCAAATCTCTATATTTGTTACCACCGGTTTTAAACTCCGGGTTTTATTATGAAGAAATTATTCGTAACGGTGCTGATCGGAACTTCTATTTTCGCAGACGCGCAATCCCAATCCAGCAAAATGACCGATCAGGTAAATTCCGCTCCCAAAGATAAGTATGTAGTATATCAGGTTTTCACGCGACTGTTCGGTAATACTAAAACAACTAATAAGCCGTGGGGAACCATAAACGAGAACGGTGTCGGGAAATTCAATGATTTTACCGATAAAGCGCTTCAGGAAATTAAAAAACTTGGCGTTACTCACATCTGGTATACCGGCGTTCCACACCATGCTGTCATAAACGACTATACGTCGATCGGCATCTCAAACGATGATCC
>CAZLWZ010000338.1:0-2436 GCA_964563275.1 uncultured Flavobacterium sp. | reverse complement strand
CCGACGCTACGACAATGCTTTTTATCGATCGGGATATGACGAAGCGGCAAATCGGAAAACAACTGATAGGGAAACCGGGGAAAAGCTGGAACTATTCTTCGGGGACTACGAATTTGCTTTCCGGAATTTTACGTGGACAGTTTGAAACGCACCAGGATTACCTCGATTTCTGGTATTCGGCTTTGATAGATAAAATTGGTATGCACTCGATGGTTATTGAAGCCGATATGTCCGGAAATTACGTAGGCTCGTCTTATGGCTGGGCCACCACGCGAGACTGGGCGAAGTTTGGATTATTATATTTAAATAATGGCAACTGGAATGGCGAACAATTGTTTGATGAAAGCTGGGTTGATTTTGTCACGACACCCACGCCTACATCGGGTGGCCGCTACGGTGGACATTTCTGGCTCAATGCCGGCGGACATTATCCCGATGCGCCGCGCGATCTTTATTCGGCGAATGGGTTTCAGGGACAGATGGTGTTTATTATTCCGTCGAAAGATCTTGTTATTGTGCGGATGGGGCTGAAGGAAGATCCGTTATTCGATTTTAATTTGCTCTTAAAAGATATTACAGAGAGCATAAAGTAAAGCTTATACCTCAACTTATGGCTGATCCGGCTGCGACTCCGCGATTAATTCAATAAAAAATCCCGGAATATCCGGGATTCGTTGCTACAACCGCTCTACTTTAAGAATTTCAAACTCTTTTTCTTCTCCGTTTATCGGCCATTTAATACGGTCGCCGGCAGAACAACCTACGACTGCCAGACCATGAGGGGTCATGATTGACTTTGTTTTGTGTTTTTGCTTTGCTTTCCCCGGCGGTACAAAAGTGTGAATCTCTTCAGCGCCGGTTTCTATATCCTTAATGGTTACGCGCGTATTTACGCTCACTACATCTTCCGGCAAATCAACACGACGTACCTGTTTTGCATATTTAAGCTGATTTGTAAGCATTTCACCTTCTGCCGGTGTTACTTTTCTACGGCGTACGTGATCTTTTATTAAATCGTAGATTCCTGTTGTTAATATTATTTGTTGTGACATTGTTTCTGAATTTGTGCTGCGCCGATGCTTGTTTCAGGGTCCATAATGCGACGAAAAAGCCACACCTGACTGAAATAAAATCTTACAGCGAATATTTATATTGAATAAATAAAGGGTTCCCTGCTATGGACCGCAGCAGGGATTACTACACAAATTCTTTTGAATTTTTCAGAAACATATCATCATGCAGATATGACATCGACCATAATGCCGGAGTGGAAGTAGAAATGGCGTATGTTAAAATGATGCTCATAATTAATGACTTAACTGCAAATATAAGGCGTATCTTCCAATGATGACATCGGAACCCATAGTCCGTTTTAATACATGTATGGTTATAATTGATAATGCCTAGCCGCGATTGCGCCGATATCCTTTGTTCGCGGGGTTCGCCGAACAAAGATTAAGGCAAAAGCGCGAATAGCTTCTATAAATCAAAACCCATTTTCACGCCTAATTTAGTCGCGATGATTTTCATAATCCGGTTTTTCAGTTCGGGAATTTTGATGCTTTCGATAACTTCATTCGAGAATGCATACATCAGCAGTGCCTTGGCTTCTTTCTGCGGAATTCCGCGTGACTGCATGTAAAACATCGCTTTTTCGTCGAGCTGGCCAATTGTGCAACCGTGAGAACATTTTACATCGTCGGCGAAAATCTCAAGCTGTGGTTTTGCATTTATAGTTGATTTGTCGCCAAGCAAAATATTGTTGTTTTGCTGGAACGCATCGGTCTTTTGCGCTTCTTTTTCGACGAATATCTTGCCGTTGAAAACGCCGGTCGATCTATCGGCAAAGATACCTTTATAGTTCTGATGGCTTTCACAATTTGGCGTCGCATGCTGAACCAATGTGTGGTGATCGACGTGCTGCTTTTCACCGATAATCGTAATTCCCTTCAGTGTACTGTTGATTCGTTCGCCCTGATGATAAAAATTCAGGTTGTTTCTCGTGATATTTCCGCCAAACGAAAACGTGTGAACCGATACATGACTTTGTTCTTTCTGCGCGATATACGTATTGTCGATCAATGATGCGTCGAGGTTGTCGTTCTGGATTTTGTAATAATCAACAATGGCGCGTTTCTTAGCGAAGATCTCGGTCACCGAATTTGTCAGCACCGGATTATTATTCAGGCTTTGGTGCCGTTCGATGATTTGCACATGTGCATTTTCATTCACAATGATCAAATTTCGCGGCTGCACCATCAGCGCCGATTCGCTTCCGGTTGAGAAATAGATGATTTCGATTGGCTTGTCGGCTATTTTGCTTTTGGGGATGTTGATATACGCTCCTTCATCTGCAAATGCGGTATTGAGTGTCGTAAGGCTTTCATCGTTGCTTGCGACTTTGTTAAAATACTCATCGATAATCATTTTGTATTT
>CAZLWZ010000337.1:0-2445 GCA_964563275.1 uncultured Flavobacterium sp. | reverse complement strand
ACCCTCGGCACCACAAACCGATGCTCTAACCAGCTGAGCTACAACCACCATGTTTTACGAGTGCAAATATATTACAAATCTTTCCGTTTGCAAGTACTTTTCTAAAAAAAATTATATCAAATCTGCTAAACTATTGACTGCCACGGGGCGGTCTGAGGTAAATCCTTCAGCATGGTTTACGCCAATCAGCCGACCTAAATCCTGCGCCCTGTACTCAAGGCTATCCAGAAAGTTTTTAGTTGCGATAGGGGTTTCAGGCTCTTTTGTATCCGGATTGTAAAACTGTGACCCGTATGCCATAATGGCTTCAACGCGTTTTTCGTTAAAACCCGTCACATCAACCACAAAATCAGGTTTTAAATTTTTCCACTGTATGTAGTGAAAAACATTTTTTGGCCGCCACGCCTTTTGCTGCTCATTATCATATCGGGTTTCGATCTTTATAAGGCCCGAAAGGAAGCAGGCATCGGATACAAGCCTCGCCCCTTTTCCGTGGTCGATGTGCCGGTCGTCTATAGCATTACAAAGGACTGTCTCCGGCTGATATTTCCTGATCATCCTGATTACTGCCAACTGATGTTCTTCATCATTGACAAAAAAACCGTCGCGCATATTCAGATTCTCACGTACGCTGACGCCTAAAATTTCTGCTGCCTTCGCTGCCTCGCGGTCGCGAATCTCCGCCGAGCCACGCGTTCCCAGTTCGCCCCGGGTCAGATCGATAATACCGACTGTTTTTCCTGCCGCAATTTCCTTTGCAATCGTTCCGCCGCAACCCAGTTCAACATCATCCGGGTGAGCACCAAACGCAAGTATATCGAGTTTTGTCATAAAATTTCCTTCATTGTCATCGACTTGTCGACTGTTTCTAAATATTCTTTTCCTGCATCGCTGTCCCGCGTGATCCCGCAACCTACATATATCGATGCTTCGTCATCCGATACTTTCATGCATCGCAGGTTCACATATAAATCGGTGGCAGTCTCATTTTCGGAACCTGAATTGATCTCGCCGAGAAAACCTGTATAATATTCGCGGTCGTAGCCTTCATTCGCAATAATGAAATCAAGTGCCGGTCGTCGCGGCAGTCCGCAAACGGCTGGAGTAGGCTGGATCAAAGGTAAAACATTTTTAACGCTGCAACCTTCCTTGAAACAGCCTTCTATATCGGTTTTTATGTGCAGTAAATTTCCTGCGCGGGCGGTATATGGGCTCGAGACAATCAATTCGGATGCAACCTTTCGCACATTCTCGAGCAGAAAATCGGTTACAAACTGCTGTTCATCTTTCTCCTTCTGTTGCCAGACAACCTGTGTACCGGTGAATTTTTGGGTGCCTGCCAGCGAAACGGTGAAAAACCGGTCGCCTTCACTACGCAGAAGCTGCTCAGGCGATGCGCCAAGCCACATTCCTATTTTAGGATGGTACCAGCAATACGCAAATGCCGACGGATACTTCCCCAGCAGGTTCTCAAAGGCGGCAACCGCATCAAAGTCGGGAACCGGAAGCTGTTCTTTCCGAGACAGCACGACTTTTTTAAATTCTCCCGCGCCGATGGCAGCAACAGCTTTGTCGACAAGTGCCTGAAACGCCTCCCGCTGGCTGTGCTGCTGCACCAGGGCCGTCGGCGTATGCTCCTTTCGGACAAACCATCCCGCTGTGTGGATGTCCGATTCGCTTTCGGGAAGATATATAATGGGATTTCCGCTGAAAGGAGCAATAATGAAACCGCTTTCAGAATAATCATCAACGAAATACAAATGATCGTTTCGCTGAAAATAGCCTACGAGCCTTTTGTCGTCAGGTTTCCTGAATATTACAAACGGCAGCTTTTGTTCCTGCTGCTGTTTTACTTTTATAAAAAAATCTGTCATAGTTTTCTTTTTGGAATCACCATGTTGGTTAATTTGCAGATCGAAATCAGGTTGCCCTGTTCATCGGTGATCCTTATTTCCCACAAGTGGATACTCCTGCCTTTATGCATGATACGTGCGGTGCCGGTGACGATGCCTTCGCGTTTGGCTTTCAGATGGTTGGCCGATATCTCGATGCCGCGTACTTCCGATTTTTCGGGATCGGTGAAAAGCATCGACGCCGCACTTCCAACACTCTCGGCCAAAGCCACCGAGGCGCCGCCGTGCAAAAGACCCATCGGCTGATGAACTGCCGCGTTGACCGGCATGGTCGCCGTCAGGAAATCGTCTCCGGCATCGATAAACTTTATATTCAGCGTCTGCATCAGCGTGTTTTTCGAAAACTCGTTGCACATCGCGATCATTCTTTCTCTTTCAGACATAGCTAAGACTCATTGGTATAAATCAACTCGGCCCCGATTGTTCCTGCCGGTTTTTTGGTATGGTAAATTACATTATTTTCGCAATTCATGAAAAATAATTTAACATGAATGTCTGAAACTTCGCAGATATTATAAATAACCATACTTTT
>CAZLWZ010000336.1:0-2457 GCA_964563275.1 uncultured Flavobacterium sp. | reverse complement strand
CTTGGCGACCATTAAATTGATCTCGAAAAACAGGTTAACGCCAAGGCTGAAATTCGATCCATATATAAAGGCTCCATTTTTTTGTTCGCACAGCGCCGCCATTTTATGATAATCATCAAGCCAACCGGTAGTGCCCGATATCACTGCGATACCGGTTTCCAAGCACGCAGAAATATTTCCAACTGCCGCTTCCGGCGTACTGAACTCGATTGCAACATCGGCTTCGGCAAGTCCGTCAAACGAATCCCCCGGACCTTTGCGCATTACAATATGGTGGCCGCGTTTTAAAGCGATTCTTTCGATCACCTTTCCCATTTTTCCATATCCGAGCAATGCTATTTTCATCAGAATCGGTAATTAAGAGTCAAACCCACATTGGGCTTTTGATTGATATCGGTGGGATACATATCCGGTTTAACAGATAGATTCTCGTTGACATTGAATTGTTTAAGGTGAGCATCGATGTTGGCGTCGACGATATTCAGTACATAAAATGCCACCGCGACGAGCAGTGACAGGTCACGGTTGCGCTGTTGAAAACGTTGCGCACGTATTAATCGGTCATTGTCGAGATATTGGAATTCCTCAAGGCCCGGCTCGCCTGCCAGTCGACGTTTATACTCATCGCGAAAGTCGTGATAGCGGGTGTTGTTAAATGAGTAGACATACAGGCTTGCGCCAATTGCGCCATACACAAGCGGAATCTTCCAGTATTTTTTATTGTACGCCTGGCCTAGACCGGGAAGTACGGCCGAATAAAACGCTGCTTTGGATGGTTTTAGCGGATCGATCTCTTCGCGTTGTAACGTGTCGGGGGCGACAAGGCCTTCAGTAACTTCAACCTGCGACCATAGTGGGGAAACTCCCGAAAAAAATAATATGCAAGCTATGGCGATGGCTTTTCTCACGAACCCTTGATCAGTTTTACGATGCGGTTCAGATCTTCTTCCGAATGAAATGGAATGGTGATTTTTCCTTTCCCGTTTCCGGCAATTTTGACCTCGACTTTAGTACCGAAGTAATTCGCGATGGCTTTCTTGTCGTCCTCGGCAATTGCAGCCGCCGAAGTTTTGGTTTTAGCCGGTTTCGGCTTCAGGTTTTCCTGATAATTTTTGACCAGTGCTTCGGTTTCGCGCACGGACAGATTCTGACTCACGATTTTCTGATAAATATCTGTCTGCGCATCGTGGTCGTCGATATTGATGATCGCGCGGCCGTGACCCATCGAAATAAAACCGTCGCGAATGCCAGTCTGGATAATCGGATCGAGTTTTAGCAGTCGAAGGTAATTCGCGATCGTCGATCGTTTTTTACCAACGCGTTCGCTCATTTGTTCCTGCGTCAACTGGATTTCATCGATCAATCGCTGGTAAGACAATGCGATTTCGATAGGGTCGAGGTCATGACGCTGGATGTTCTCGACAAGCGCCATTGTAAGCGATTCATTATCGTTTGCAATCCGGATGTACGCGGGAATCGTTTTTAACCCTGCAATTTTCGACGCACGCAAACGGCGCTCGCCCGAAATGAGCTGGTATTTGTTAAACTCCTGTTTTCTGACTGTAATTGGCTGGATCACACCCAGCTCCCGAATCGACGATGCGAGTTCCTGAAGCGCTTCCGCATTGAAGTTACTACGCGGCTGGAACGGATTGATTTCGATCGCGTCAATGTCGAGTTCGATGATATTCCCAACGACTTTGTCGGCGTTCTTATCGTCGACCGACTGGATATTATTTTCCGGATCTTTCAGCAATGCCGATAATCCGCGGCCCAATGCCTGTTTCTTTACTGCCTGTGCCATTAGCTGTTTTTCTTAATTATTTCGTGCGCCAGTTGCAGGTAGTTCGTTGCGCCCTTGCTCGTTGCGTCGTAATTGATGATGCTTTCGCCGAAACTTGGTGCCTCGCTAAGTTTGACGTTGCGCTGAATAATGGTGTCAAAAACCATATTGTTGAAATGTTTCTGCACCTCTTCGACGACCTGGTTCGAGAGCCGCAATCTCGAATCGTACATCGTCAGCAAGAGTCCTTCGATATCGAGCTCGGGATTGTGTATTTTTTGTACGCTTTTAATAGTGTTCAACAGTTTTCCAAGTCCTTCGAGTGCAAAATATTCGCATTGGATTGGTATAACAACCGAATCGGCAGCCGTAAGTGCGTTCAGCGTCAGCAAACCTAACGACGGTGCGCAGTCAATTATTATGTAATCATATTTTTCGCGGATTTCCGACAATGCCTGCTTGAGCATGTACTCGCGGTTTTCCTTATCGACCAGTTCGATTTCGATCGCAACAAGATCGATATGCGCAGGAATCACGTCAACGTTTGGCGCCGAACATTTAATCACCGCTTCCCCGGGTACATTGCTGTGCTCTAAAATCTGGTACGTGCCTATAGTAACGCTATCGATGTCGATGCCAAGACCGGAGCTCGCATTGGCCTGCGGATCGGCGTC
>CAZLWZ010000335.1:0-2462 GCA_964563275.1 uncultured Flavobacterium sp. | reverse complement strand
CCATCACGCCCAACAGCACGCATGTCTCTTCGTTTGAGGAGATCGATCGCCTGCATGCGTTCCGCGGTCAATACAAATTTGTGAATTCGGCGGCCGAATTTCAGGACGTGACCAGGGTTTCTGATTCGCTGCTCGCGGTAATTTCACCCTATTTTAAATTTCCGGAGTGGGTTACCGCCAGAAAATCGGTGCCCCGATATCGATACCACAAAACGGAGGAAAAGATCGTGGTGCTCGACATCAATCAGGCCACTGCCGAAGATCTTATTAAAGTTAACGGGATTGGCCCGGCGCTTTCTGAACGGATTTTAAAAATGCGCAACTCCCTTGGCGGTTTCGTCGATATGCAGCAGATGAATGACGTGTGGGGATTATCACCCGAGGTAGTTGAGAAACTTCAAAAGCAGTTTACCGTGAGCGTACAGCCAGCGGTTGAAAAACTACCGGTCAACACGGCTTCGGTAAATGAACTGGCGCAGTTTCCCTATTTTCGATATGCACTGGCTAAGCAGATAGTAACGTACCGAAGCATGAATGGCGATATAAAAGGTGCAGCTGATTTAACTAAAATAAAGGGTTTCCCGGTCGAAAAAGCTGATATAATTGCCTTATATTTGAAATTCTAAATTCCAAAAGCAGATTTTATACATGAGATCATTATATTTTTCAGAAGAGCACGAGTCATTCAGACAAAGTTTTAAAGACTTTTTACAGAAGGAGGTGGTGCCGCATATTGAAAAATGGGAGAAATCCGGAACAATTGACCGTTTTATATGGAAGAAATTTGGCGACATGGGCTTTTTTGGGATAAACTATCCCGAAGCGTATGGCGGACTGAATCTGGATCTTTTTTATACCGTTATTTTCCTTGAAGAACTCCAGAAGGTTAAATCTTCGGGTTTTGCGGCTGCGATGTGGGCTCACGCTTATTTGGCGATGACGCACCTAAATGCAGAAGGCGACGATAGAATAAAGAACGAGTACCTGGCACCCAGCATATCAGGCGAAAAGATAGGTGCTTTGTGCATTACAGAACCTTATGGCGGCAGTGATGTCGCGGGGATGAGGACGACAGCGGTGCGACAGGGGGACAAGTATATTATAAACGGTTCGAAAACTTTTATAACGAATGGTATTTATGCCGATTATTATGTTGTGGCGGCCAAAACAAACCCCGAACTTGGAAACAAAGGGATCAGCATCTTTTTAGTGGATACTAACCTGAAAGGAATATCGGCGACGAAACTCGACAAGCTTGGATGGCGGGCATCAGATACAGCTGAAATCGCGTTTGACAACGTGGAGATCGGTGCAGAAAATTTAATGGGTGAAGAAGGAAAAGGATTCCCTTACATCATGCAGCACTTCGCCTTCGAGCGACTCATCATGGCGATCAATGCGCACGCCAGAGCCGAGTTTGCTTTGGATTACACTATTGATTATATGTCAAGTCGGGAAGCATTCGGGACCAAGATTAATAAGTTCCAGGCTTTAAGGCATACGATGGTAGAACATTCAACAGAAGTGGCGCACTGCAAATTATTCAATTATGACGCAATTGCGAGGCTTAACCAGGGAGAATATGTGGTAAAAGAAGCCAGCATGGCCAAACTAAAATCGACTAAGGTCGCCGATGAAACGATTTACAGCTGCCTGCAGATGCTAGGAGGTTATGGTTATATGGAGGAATATCCGTTAGCACGTTTGATGAGGGACAGTCGATTAGGCCCTATCGGCGGCGGAACGTCCGAAATCATGAAAGAGATTTTGTCGAAAATGATCATTGATAAACAAAATTATCAGCCGGCGGTGAAGTAGTTGGCAGTTTTCAGTACAAAGTTTACAGTTGACAGTTTACAGTTGACAGGGGTGGTGGCAATGTTTGCTATCTTTGCATAGAGGAACCGTTAGAACGCGAAAAGTCGATGACTTTGGGTGTTCTAACGGTTTTTTATTTATGGCGCTGGTCGAGGTCGTTGAAATTTCTAGATAGAAGGTAGCGAACGTAAAACAACGAATATGCGAGATAAACTTTATTAGTTGAGTTATAGGCAGTTATTCGGAGGTGGAGATTCGTGATTTTCTTTTTATGTAGAAATTCAAAATGCAACGGCAGGTTATAAAATAAAGAAAGCGCTACTTATCCGGCAGCGCTCGCTTTTTTTGATATCAGTAAGGCGCTTACTCCTTTACAATTTTCTTAGTGATCGACGCCCCGTCAGTGCTTGTGGCGGTTAATAGATAGGTTCCGCTTTGAAGGTTGCTAAGGTCGATATTTTGGGTATGCGTAGTCGACAGTACCTTCTTCGACAAAAGATCGAAAATGGCAACTTCTGAAATCTCAATATTATCAGGAACCGTCAGCGAAACGGTATTTTGCGTCGGGTTTGGATAAAGAACGACGTTTACGAGATTTGGTGTATTTGTTCCCAGTGTTTCGGTCGTGATCACAATGTTATCGT
>CAZLWZ010000334.1:0-2469 GCA_964563275.1 uncultured Flavobacterium sp. | reverse complement strand
GCCATTCATGGCGACAAATCCCAAAGTGCCCGCCAACGCGTACTCGACGCTTTTAAGGCAAAGGAAGTTGGTGTTTTGGTCGCCACCGATATCGCGGCCCGCGGTATTGACATTGACCAATTGCCTTTTGTAATCAATTTTGATCTGCCGAATATCCCCGAGACATACGTACACCGAATCGGTAGAACCGGCCGCGCGGGAAATGGCGGCATCGCGATTTCATTTTGCAGTAAGGACGAGTTACCATACTGGAAAGATATCAGGAAGCTGATTAAAGTGGATGTGCAGGAAGTACAGGATCATCCTTATCCGTGGCAGGGCGGTAGCGAGCCTGCCGAAGAAGCGCCTAAAAATTCAAACCGAAGCGGTGGCGCGCACAAGAGCCGGAAATCGGCAGGATCGAAACAAAACAAAAAGCGTTGGTATTAATCAGCGCTATTTTTTTTGATTTGCCCCGATAGCACCTGAAACAGTTTCATCGGCTCAAAAGGTTTGATGATTATGTCGTTCATACCGGCTGAAATGGCTTCTTCAGTAACTTCTTCTTTGTCAAATGCCGTAAGCGCCACCACCGGAATGTCGATTCCCAGTGCGCGGATGCGTCGGGTTGTTTCGAACCCGTTTATGACCGGCATATTGATGTCCATCAGGATCACATCGAAAGAATGCTTTTCCAGAAGCTGGATTGCTGCGAGTCCGTCGTCTACAACCCAACATTTATAATTGTTTTTCTCGAGGATCTTTTTTGTTACTATCTGATTTATTTTATTGTCTTCAACAACAAGAATTTCAAAAATCTGACTTGAGGTTAAATCGACCTCAATGTTATTTATTATATTTTCCGCTTTCTGCAGGTTGTGCTCAAAGGCAATGGTAAACGAAAATGTGGTTCCTACGCCTGCGGTGCTGTCAAGGTGGATTTCGCTTCCGAACAATGTAATAAGCCGACTCACGATCGCAAGTCCGAGGCCGGTCCCCTGATAATCATCTTCCTTGCGTTCAATCTGGACGAATTTGTCAAACACTTTCGCCTGGTCTTCGGGAGCGATACCTATGCCGGTGTCGCTGACTTTAAACATGATATAATAGAGCGAACCTTCAGCCTTGGCCAGTTCGGCCGAAATTTTGACCTCGCCTGCATTCGTAAATTTTAAGGCGTTGCTGATCAGGTTCATGAATATCTGCGCAAGCCTAAGTTTGTCGCCGATGAGAAACTCGGGGATATCGGTATCTATTTCGGTAACGATGCTGTTCTTGTTGCGGTTTGCGATGAATTGAAGCGAATTTTTGACGGTAGTGATTTCGTCGGTCACATTGAAGATCAGATTCTCTAGTACCAGTCGGTTTTCTTCTATTTTATTTATCTGTAAAATATCATTTACAAGCGACAGTAGATATTTTGCCGAAAATTTGAGCGATGTAAGATGTGGACTGTCGGATAATTCCGGATGTTCATCAAGAATCATGTTCGTGATGCCGACTACGCCATACAAAGGTGTGCGCAGTTCATGACTGATGGTCGATACAAACTGGGTCTTCAGTTGTGACGCTTCCTCGGCCTTTTCCTTTGCCACCATGAGTTGCTCGTTTGCCAGCGAGAGATCGGCGATACTCTTTTTTCGGTAGTTGTGATTCTTGTTGGTTATGTACAGTAGCAGCAACAACACCAGCACCACAACAACAAATAAGATGACAATAATATATGATTTTCGCAAGCTCAGTGCCTGTACTTCATTCTCGCTTTCGATTTTATCCAGTGCACGCTTATATTCATCAAGCTCCAGGTTTACGCCTTCAATCTGCGCTTTCTTCAATACATCTGCGTCATAAATGCTGTCTTTCAGAATGTCATACGCTTCTAGATATTGAAACGCATTTTTGTAATCACCACTTTTGTTCAGAAACCGTGCGTACTCCTGATACACGTACATAAGATCGAGCGGCTGCTTTTTTTGTTTCGCTATGCTGATGGCGGTTTGAAAATATTCCGTCGCAACATCCCGGTCGCCCTTGCTGCCGTGATACATTCCGTTCAGCATATTCAGATATACGATGTTTCCAGGATCGCCGTATTTTGGATGATGGACATTAATGAATTTTAAATGAGGCAGTCCTTTTTCATACTCCTGGATTTCGAAGTATGCCAGCGTCATATTTAAATGTGTAAACACCAGTCGGGAAGTATCTGCTATTTTATTGGCAGAAGCCAGTGATTTTTTATAGTATGAGATTCCGGCGTCGTATTCTTTCTTCTCGAAAAAGTACATGTTGCCGAGGTTGTTCTGCAAAATCCCGATTAAGGTATCATCCTTTGCGCGAACGGCATACTGCAACGCTTTTTTGTAATTGTAGATCGCTTTGTCATTTTCCGACAGTTCGTCGTAGTTGCCCGCAATCGTGTTGTAGGCGGTGGCGATCTGTGCATCTGACTTTATGATGATTGCCTGCTTTAACGCTTCACGGGAATAT
>CAZLWZ010000333.1:0-2471 GCA_964563275.1 uncultured Flavobacterium sp. | reverse complement strand
CGATCGATCTCCTCAACCGACATCCCCAGGGTATATCCTTTAAAATCGGTGATAAAATTCGGATTGAATGGGTAGATTTGCGGCGGCTCATTCTTAACGCGTTTCATCGAATCAATTTTCGGCTGTAACGCCAGCCACTGTTGATTTTCGACTGAATCCTCAGGCCGTGGACGCAAATCAATGAAGTACAGGAACTGCATCAGCAGGATAAGCGACATCAAAGCGAGAATCCCTTTGCGTTGCGAGCTGGTAAATGTAAAATAGGGTTTGAGGTTTAGACTATTCATTTTGGCGTGTACTAGATTGTAATGGCTTATAAATCAAAAACTGAACTTCGCTTGGCGCGCACCAGGTCTTTCAGCTTTAACCAAAAAGCAAGTGTCAGATAGACACCAAACCACAGTCCGGCGGTCACGAAGGATATATAGATAAAAAAGAGCCGTACGTTCGTCGCGCGCATCCCAAGGCGGTCGGCTAATCGTGACGATACCTGGAAACCGTACTTTTCGAAGAAATATTTTAGGCGGATAACGGGTCTCATGTCGATCACATTATTGGTTTCAAAATTACGAAGATTTTGTGAGCAGCACGCTGGATTTAAGAGATTCTACTCCAATCGCGCAATGCAGGCATCTGCCCTTGTCACAATACTCTCTTTTTAGCTGGAGCAATGCCTGAGAATCGGCAGCGTGGCGAGCAGTCACTCCCGAGGCTTCAAATTTGTCGATAATGGCGTTACGCTCGGGCGACAGCGTTGTGAATATTGTCATCACAAGCGCACAGTCATCCTCACCCCTGCTCTTCGCGTATGCAAACCGCAGCGGCAGGACCGTGTTAATCAAAAGCAAATTGATAAACTGGCGTGACAGGTTTTTCTTTTTCTGCGGGCTTAAACTGTCAAAACGATAATGGGTTTCCCAGTACTCGCTTGTCCCTATCGCAAATACATTATAGAAATTGGTTATCGATTTTGCCGAAAGGACATCGGCGAACAGATTTCGACGTAGATGATACAGATTAGACAATTGCGAAAGCCGGATCGTCGGGAAATTATCAGGCCGATGCTTGAAAAACTCAACCGGAAAGTGCACATCCGCATCAAGGTTATACTTTCGGGCTAAATATCGATATTGATCCTGAAGCAGCCGTGCATAATTATCCTCGACTTCCCCACTCAGTAAACCAACTGTTCCAAACAACAATGCTTCAATGTTCGAAGAAGAACCCGCTTCCTTCCGCAGCACCGGATATGAGACCGTACGGGCCGCATTATAGAAAGACTCGCCATTTGCGTTTAGTCCGAAGTTCTGAGCCAAAAGGTAAAACAAAATGGCCTCCCAGTCACGGCCGGTTTCATCGGCAAGTTCATACACAGGCCGTGCCTTCCGCTCCAGTCGTTCAAAAAACAATCTCTCAAGCCAGTTCTCCATGACAAAGGAGCTGACCTCTCGGACATGGTACTCACAGAACAGCCACGATTTCCGGGTCGTGAGATGCCTGTAACCTGCAACAAGGTCGGGCGCTACATAATGCTTAATCTCCAGAACCGGGATTAATGTGTTGTCGCTGCGGAACACATCGGTGTCATGTTCCCAAACGACGTGCAGGATTACGTTTTCATACCCTGTATCGTCGTGATGATGGTGCAGGTACCAGTCGGACGATTTGATATGTATTTCAACATTTCCCGCCCATTTCTGGCCGTTCAGCAAAATCTGTGCATTAAAAAAATCGGGACCGGAGCGTTGAAGATACTCTCCGCTTGAAATGACAACCAAATCTTCACCTGCGGTTGTTCGGAGATTGGTGACCTGGAACTTCTTAAATTTCCAGAGGTAATGCAGGAAATCCTCTTTCATTTCGAACTAATTTAGATGGCGTAGATGCATCTAAAATACAAAAAAATGGTATGCAACCAACGGTAAAATTTCAAACAAAAAATTCCAAATTCCAAACTTAGTGGCTGCTAAGAAATGGAATTTGGAATTTGAGATTTGCACTCTTTTTTAGCTTCTATTTGATCGAAGCAATAATGTCATGTTTGGTAATAATATGATGCTTGCCTTCACCCAAATCGATCAGCACCGCCTGGTTTCCTTCGCTGAACAGTTTTGTTACTTCGGCAATTGGCGTTCCTTTTTCTACCAGTGGGTAAGGTTTGCCCATGACCTCCTTAAGCGGCTTGTAAGCGAAATCATTGTCACCACCATAATTTTGCAGCAGATCATTTTCATCGACCGACCCAACAAAACCTGAGATGTCGATGACAGGGATCTGCGAAATATGGTATTTGCGCATGCGTTCGATCGCGTGCGACACCAGTTCTTCAGTCCGGGCAATTATCAGCGGCTGGTGAATGTGCTCTTTAATAACATCTTCCGCGACATTGATTTCCGAATCGAGGTATCCTTTTTCGCGCATCCAATCGTCATTGAACATTTTACCCACATAGCGGCTACCGGAGTCATGAA
>CAZLWZ010000332.1:0-2495 GCA_964563275.1 uncultured Flavobacterium sp. | reverse complement strand
TCGATCTGCGTAAATTCGGGCTGGCGGTCAGCGCGCAGGTCTTCATCGCGGAAACATTTCACGATCTGGAAATATTTGTCCATTCCGCCAACCATCAACAATTGCTTAAAAGTTTGTGGCGATTGCGGCAAAGCGTAAAACTGACCCGGGTTCATCCGGGACGGCACCACGAAATCGCGCGCGCCTTCCGGAGTCGATTTAATAAGGTATGGCGTTTCGACCTCACAAAAGTCAAGATCAGATAAATATTTTCGGACCTCCATCGCAACTTTGTGTCGAAAAAGCAGACTGTTTTTTACCGGATTCCGACGTATGTCGAGGTAGCGGTATTTCATGCGGATGTCCTCACCGCCGTCGGTCTCGTCTTCAATCGTGAATGGTGGAGTTACCGCCGCGTTTAAGATCGTAAGCTTTGAAACCAGAATTTCAATATCGCCGGTGGGCATCGCGGCATTTTTCGATTCACGCTCAATGACCTTACCTGTAATTTGGATCACGAATTCGCGACCCAATGTTTTTGCTTTCTCGAAAACGGCTTTTTCGGTGCGGCTTTCGTCGAACACGAGTTGGGTGATTCCGTACCGGTCGCGTAAATCAACCCAATTCATAAACCCTTTATCGCGCGATTTCTGGACCCAGCCGGCTAGAGTGACCTCGGTATTAATATGTGCCGCGGTCAATTCGCCGCAGTTGTGACTTCTGTACATTAAAAAAAATTTAGGCTGCAAATTTAACGAGATAAAGTTGAATAAGAATGTGCGTACTTGAAATACTGTGTTTTTTGTTTGGGCGTTCCTCCCGATCCCGAAATCGTCCGGGATCGGGAGGCGGGCTGTTCGCTGCTATCTTTTTTAGGATTGCCTGCTGCCGCAGGAAACCTAAAAAAGGATATACGCTTCCATCCCTAACGCAGGTACCGCCTTGCATCAACACATCAAAAATCTTCTTTGAAATGAAAAAATAAATTTTACATTTACGTTCCATTAAATTATTGATCATGAAGAAAATAGTATTCCTCCTTATGTTTTGTGCGGCGGCTGTACATGCGCAGACCAGTACAATGAATTTTACGGCTAAGATCGAAAACCGCAACAGCGATTCCATTACGATTTTAGGGCCTAAGAAGTTTAAGAAGGTGATCCCGCTTAAGGACGGGAAATTTTCGGACTCTTTTTCGGTTACACCTGGCCTGCATCAGCTTGGTGACGGCACCGAGTTCACGATGCTGTATCTCGACAATGGATATGATTTGAACCTGGCGATGGATGCTGAAATGTTTGATGAGTCGATCGTGTTTACAGGCAAAGGATCTAAGGAAAATAACTTTCTTGCCCAAAAAGCACTGATTGATGAGAAGTTTGAGGAGAGCTTCCTGACATTGAAGTCGGAAACCGATTTTAGCACGGCACTGGCTGAGCGCAACAATCAACTTGCGAAAATGCTAAGCGATGAGGAGCTCAAACCGGAATTTAAAGAACTTGCCGGGAAAATCATGCTGATGGAGGCACAGCAAATGCTGGGCATGTTCAAACAAAGTATGGCTGTGTCCGCTATGGCCGGAAAACCGTCGCCGACATTCAACTATGAAAACCACAAAGGCGGTAGTACGAAACTTGAGGATTTGAAAGGCAAGTATGTATATATTGATACCTGGGCGACGTGGTGTGGACCGTGCCTTCGGGAAATTCCGTCGATGAAAAAGATCGAGAAGAAGTACCACGGGAAGAACATTACGTTTGTAGGCATTTCAATCGACGCCAAGAAAGATCATGAAAAGTGGCGAAAAATGGTAGATAGCAAGCAGCTTGGCGGAGTACAGCTTTTTGCCGACAACGACTGGAACTCAAAATTTATTCAGGATTTCGGGATTAACTCGATTCCGCGTTTTATTCTTTTGGATCCGCAGGGTAATGTTGTAGATGCCAATGCACCACGGCCATCCGATCCCGCGCTTCAGGAAATGTTGGATAAACTGTTGTAATAAATATAATGAAATAATAATCCCGGCTAAACACCGGGATTATTTTTGCTGCAATGTTAAGTTTTGCGTCAATGTTTAATTGTGATTAAAATATTATCCCGGACTAACGGGTAACTTAGCGAAGTATGCTATTCTGAAAGCAGGTTGCCGAAGTCAGGAAATCGAACAGGAAGTCATTGTCAACCGATTGTAATAATTTTCTGCCGATTACAACACCTGCAAAATATCTCAGCGGAGATCAGGATGATTTGTTACTCAGAGTGTAAAATACATAGCCGGTCAAGTCGCATTCCCAGAAAGAAAATCGCTATACCTATTTTTCTATTCTCAAATAAACCCGGAGTGATATATCAACAAAAAAGCCGTCCCAAGGATTGAGACAGCTTCTTTGACAATCTTAAAAGAATTAGTGCTTTACAGTAAAACCGTCGTCGCTTATTTCGGCCGGCACATAATCTTCAACCATTAATTCTTCATAATTAACTTTCTCATCTTTTCCGAATCTTCTGGCCAA
>CAZLWZ010000331.1:0-2504 GCA_964563275.1 uncultured Flavobacterium sp. | reverse complement strand
ATGAATCCGGTCGATGCGACGACTTTCACACTTGAAAGAATCCGTGAAGGCAAAGACACGATTTCGGTAACAGGAAATGTTTTGCGCGATTATCTGACCGATTTGTTCCCGATTTTGGAACTTGGAACATCAGCTAAAATGCTTTCAATCGTTCCCTTGATGAATGGCGGTGGATTATTTGAAACCGGCGCCGGCGGATCGGCACCAAAACATATTGAACAGTTTATCGACGAAGGATACCTTCGCTGGGATTCGCTGGGTGAATTTTTGGCTCTCGGAGTGTCTTTGGAACACCTTGGACAAACAATGAACAACAAAAAAGCGTTGATTCTGTCGGATACGTTGGATCAGGCGACTGAGAAATTCCTTGAAAACGATAAATCACCGGCACGTAAAATTGGCCAAATCGATAATCGCGGTTCGCATTTTTATCTCGCACTATATTGGGCGCAAGCACTGGCCGCACAGGATAAAGATGCCGAATTAAAATCGACCTTCACCGAAATTGCAAAAGAATTAACGGATAATGAAGATAAAATTAATGCAGAGCTCATAGGTTCTCAGGGCAAACCACAACAAATCGGCGGTTATTACAAGCCTGATTTTAAACTGACCGACAAAGCAATGCGTCCAAGTCAGACATTAAACGATGCACTAGCGAAATTAGTTCGCTGATTATGATTAAAAACGTAAATTAATTTGAACCGAAATTGCCTGCTCATTTGTCAGGCAATTTTTTTATTTCAAAGCGCAAAACGAACGAATATTTATGAGAAAAATCTATTTGCCTTTATTGCTACTCGGTTTGTTGTTTACCACAACGCTAGCGGCGCAGCAGAAGTACACTTTGAGTGGCGTCATCACCGACGTCTCGAACAACGAAACTCTTATAGGGGTGAACATCTACGTTCCCGATCTGAAAGTCGGTGTCACCACCAATGAATACGGATTCTACTCAATCACGCTTCCCGAAGGTACGCACACGGTTCATATCTCATATCTCGGATTTGTATCAATCGAAACGCAAATCGTACTCACCGAAAACATCCGCCGAAACTTCGCAATGACAGTAGGCGGTGAAATGCTCGAGGAAGTAGTCATCACCGAAAAACAGTCGACCAACATCCGAGCGCCTGAAATGAGCGTCAATAAATTATCGATCAGCACGATTAAAAGAATGCCGGTCGTGTTGGGTGAAGTCGACGTGTTGAAGTCGATTTTACTTTTACCCGGCGTTACCAATGCCGGCGAAGGCGCATCCGGATTCAATGTTCGCGGTGGCGGCGCCGATCAAAACCTGATATTACTCGATGAGGCAACCATCTTTAACTCATCGCACGTGTTCGGGTTTTTCTCTGTTTTCAATCCCGATGCGATCAAAGATCTCAAATTATACAAAGGCGGAATCCCGCCGCGTTTCGGCGGTCGCGCATCGTCGGTGCTTGATATTTATCAGAAAGAAGGTAATAGCAAGGAATTCCACATGAACGGCGGAATCGGGCTAATTTCAAGCCGGTTACTCGCCGAGGGGCCGATCGTAAAAGACAAAGGATCATTCCTTGTAGCTGGCCGCGGATCATACGCGCATCTATTTTTAAAATTAACTGACAATGAAAATTCGGCGTACTTCTACGACCTCAACACAAAAATTAATTACAAACTCGACGACAACAACAGCTTATTTTTGTCGGGTTATTTCGGGCGTGACGTGTTCAATTTAAATGAAAGTTTCATGAATATCTACGGAAACGCAACCCTGAACCTGCGGTGGAATCATCTGTTTTCCGACAAACTTTTCTCAAATCTTTCGATGATCTATAGTGATTACTACTACGGACTCGAACTCGATTTTGTCGGGTTCCAATATGACTCAGGAATCAAAAACTATAATATCAAATACGATTTCAAGAATTATATTTCCAACAATCTGCGGCTGAATTACGGCATCAATGCAATTTACTACGATTTCAATCCGGGTAAGATAACTCCACGTGGTGAAGATTCAGGAATTAACGCAAGGCAACTCGAGAAAAAATATGCCTTCGAACCTGCGGCCTATATCGAGGCGGAACACAATTTATCGGAGAAAATTTCGGTATTATACGGACTCCGATACAGCATGTTCTATCGACTGGGTTCATCAACTTTGAATATTTACGCCGACACTCCGGTTAATTTCGACGAACAATTGCAGATTTATGAAAAAGCAACGCCAATTGGTACGCAGACTTACGGCTCTAACGAAGTCATGAAATCATTCGGTTACGCCGAACCGCGCGCCGCCATTTCATACACGATTTCCGATAACAAATCGGTGAAAGCGAGCTATAATCGAATGGTGCAATATCTACAATTGGTCACCAATACATCCTCTCCTACTCCGCTTGATGTTTGGACGCCAAGTGACAGTTTTATAGATCCGCAAATCGCCGATCAGGTCGCAATTGGCTATTTTTCTAATTTGCTTGACGATGCTTATTCTTTGGAAGTAGAAACATTCTATA
>CAZLWZ010000330.1:0-2523 GCA_964563275.1 uncultured Flavobacterium sp. | reverse complement strand
GTACTGCCTATGTGTTGTATAGTTGTTAGTTTGGTAACCATGAATTCGCGGTAAGATTCCATGTTCTCGACGCAAACTTTAAGGATGTAGTCGTAATCGCCGCTGACATGGAAACATTCAAGAACTTCGTCGAGCTTGACGACTTCTTTCTCAAATTTTGTCAAATATTCTTTGGTATGCTGTGCTAGTTTGATATGGCAGAAAACCACGAAACCGCGGCTGACCTTATTGCGGTTCAGCAAGACGACCTGCCTTGCGATAGTCCCGTCACGCTCAAGTTTTTTTACACGCTCATAGACTGCGGTGACTGATAAGTTCAGTTTTCCAGAAAGTTCTTTGGTAGTCATCTTTGCGTCGCGCTGCAGCAATTCGAGCAATAGTTTATCGGTTTTATCAAAAGCCATAGAAAGATTTTCGGAGGATTATGTAATAAGAAGTCTCAAAGAGACAAATATATCGACATATTACCGATTGACCGAAAAATAATCTATAAAACGTCCGTTTAGTTGACTTTCTTTCGATAGATGCTTTATTTTGGGGACTTAAACCCTAGCCCGGATTGAGCCGATATCCTTTTTTGACAACGAGAAGTTTCACTATCTGAACCTGTTGCTGTCAAAAAAGATAAAGGCGAAAGCCGGAAAAGCTCCTAACAATTATGAAAAATTTTAATCCGGCCGATAATATTCAGGATCTGCAGTATTTCGGCGAGTTTGGCGGCGTAAATCCGTCCATTTCCGATTCATCGACCTACACATTCCTGTCGGCAAAGACAATGTTTGACACTTTTGAAGGCAATGCCGAAGGCTGCTATTTGTATTCGCGCCACTCCTCGCCCAGCAACCTGTATCTCGACAAGGCGCTGGCGGCGATGGAAGGCACCGAAACTGCCAATGTATCAGCGTCGGGAATGGGTGCGATCACTCCGACGATCTTACAACTTTGCGGCAACGGCGACCATATAGTTACGAGTCGGACGATCTATGGAGGGACCTATGCATTCTTAAAAAATTTCACACCGCGTTTCGGCATCAAAACATCCTTTGTCGATATTACGAAACTGGAGTTAGTTGAAGCAGCTATTACTCCTGAAACCAAAGTGTTGTACTGTGAAACCGTAAGCAATCCTTTACTTGAAGTTGCCGATATTGCGGCGTTGGCGGCGATCGCCAAAAAACATGGGATTAAACTGGTGGTCGACAACACTTTTTCGCCATTATCGGTTTCACCGGCACGTTTGGGTGCCGACATTGTTATACACTCGCTGACCAAATACATCAACGGCAGCAGCGATACTGTGGGAGGTGTGACGTGTGCGTCTCAGGAATTCATCGATTCGTTAAAAAATGTGAACTCCGGTGCCAGCATGTTGCTCGGTCCTACGATGGACAGCCTACGCTCGGCAAGTGTGATGAAGAATCTGCGGACGCTGCACCTGCGTATCAAGCAGCACAGTCACAATGCGTTGTATTTAGCACAGAAATTTGAAAAAGACGGACTAAAAACTGTCTATCCGGGACTAGAAAGCCATCCGAGCCACGAATTGTTTAAATCGATGATAAACCCGGAATACGGTTTTGGCGGTATGATGACGCTCGACGTCGGCTCGCTTGACAAGGCCAACGAGCTGATGGAACTGATGCAACAGCGAAATCTCGGATATCTCGCAGTGAGCCTTGGTTTTTATAAAACCCTGTTCAGTGCGCCGGGCAGCTCGACTTCAAGTGAAATCCCTGCCGAGGAGCAACTGGAAATGGGATTGAGTGATGGATTGATCCGATTTTCGATTGGGTTGGACAATGACATTGAGCGTACATATCAGATGATGCGGCAGTGCATGGTGGAACTCAATGTTCTGCAGTAACCACAGTTTTTTGATTGAAATACAAAAGAATCCGCTTATTACAGGCGGATTTTTTTCGTCTAAATTTTTCTATATTGCACCAACTAAACATTAGATGGAAAGTCAGAATATCCACCCACACCCCCCCGAGGACGAGCCGCTGATCACAAATACGAAGCTTTCACTGTTCGAAGCACTGATCCCAATTCTCGCGTTGGTGGCGATGCTGGCGTACAATGTATATGTCTATGGCGACGAAGCTACCGGCGGCTCTAACCAGTTTATACTGCTGCTTGGCGGCGCGATCGCTGCCATTGTCGGATTCCGAAATAAAGTGGGATATGAAGCAATGCTCGAAGAAGTTGCGAAAAATGTAAAATCGACTACGGGGGCAATTTTGATTCTTCTGATGGTAGGGGCTTTGTCGGGGACGTGGTTGCTCAGCGGCGTGATTCCCACGATGATTTACTATGGATTGCAGGTGCTGCATCCGTCGATATTCCTGCCGGCATGCGTTATCATTTGTTCCATCATATCGATTGCCACCGGAAGTTCGTGGACCACATCGGCTACGGTAGGTATTGCGCTGATAGGTATTGGTGCGACGATAGGGATGCCACTCGGAATGGTTGCCGGTGCCGTTATATCGGGCGCTTATTTCGGCGACAAATTATCACCAT
>CAZLWZ010000329.1:0-2533 GCA_964563275.1 uncultured Flavobacterium sp. | reverse complement strand
GACAAGTTCTTTACCGGTTCCGTTTGGACCCGTTATCAGCACGCGTGCATCAGTTCGCGCCACTTTCTCGATAATCTCACGAATACGCTCAATCGCATCGCTTGCGCCAATCATCTCATAATTTCTACTGACTTTTTTCTTTAAGATTTTATTCTCGACAACCAACTGTTTTTTATCAAGCGCATTTCGAACGGTGTTCAGCAATCGGTTCAAATCCGGCGGCTTGGAAATATAATCGAACGCGCCCATACGCATTGTATTGATGGCGGTCTCCATGTCGCCATGACCTGAAATCATTACAATAGGTATTTCGGGTTTTATCTTTTTAACCGCCTCGAGCAATTCGACGCCGTCCATTTTTGGCATCTTGATATCGCACAAAACAAGGTCGTAGTCGGTGTTTTTGATTTTATCGAATCCCGTCGCGCCGTCTTCGGCATCTTCGACAACGTAACCTTCGTTTTCTTCGGATAAAATTTTCGTCAGCACGCGGCGAATCGACGCCTCGTCTTCAATAATCAGGATTTTTGGCATAAGGAAAAATTTATAGCGACTAAGTTACTAAGATATGAACTGATTCGCTAAAGCAGCCGGGTTTTATATTTTGATTAAGACCTTGTGCCGATATTAATATCGCAGCCACTTTATCATCTCGCGATAGGTTGGTTTTTTTCCGTACATCAGAATTCCGATGCGATAGATTTTTGCGGCAAACCACACTACGGCGAGAAAGCTGCCAAATAGGATTAGTATCGATACGATCAGCTGCCATAGCGGGACGCCGAACGGGATTCGCATCAGCATGACGATCGGCGATGTGAGCGGAATCATCGAAAAAACCGTAGCAACCGTTCCGTGCGGGTCATTCATAACGGTGAAAAATCCGATATACACCCCAAGGATCAACGGCATTATTATCGGAAGAAGAAACTGCTGGGAATCGGTCTCGTTGTCAACAGCAGCACCTATGGCCGCATAGAATGAACTGTATAGAAAGTAACCGCCGATAAAATAAATGACAAAGGAGATAATCATCGTCGCGATCGGAAGGTTCATCAGCTCGACAAGATATGCCGCAATGCCACTTTGTGCCGATTCCATATTGGACGGCACATCAGGCCCAACATCAACACCCAAAAATGCCGACGCAGCGAACATGAGTCCGATGCCGATAATCGCCCAGATCAAAAACTGAAGGATTCCCGCCATCGATGTTCCGATTATTTTGCCCATCATCAACTGGAACGGTTTTACAGACGAGATGATGATCTCGACAATGCGGCTGGTTTTTTCCTCGATGACGCTGCGCATGACCATATTGCCGTATATTATTATAAACATCATTATTAAATATCCGAAAAGTCCGCCGATAGCAATTTTTATTTCATTTAAGCCGCGCACGCTCTCTCCTCCTGTCGCCTTTGTAAGATTTATGTTGATATTTGCCCGTGCCGTTTCAATTGCCTTAGCGTCGAGGTTTGCGGCAGCATAATTTTCCAATGTCAGCTTTCGTCCGATAGTCGATTCGAGATCGGCCACGAAGCTCATTGCGGGACTCTCCGATGAGATATATTGGATGTTTTTTTGAAGTGAATCTCGGCTGCCGGTTTTAGGTATATATAACAAGCCTTCGATGCTTGACGATACGATGCTGTCCTTAATGGTCTGCAGAGGTATTTGCGTCATGTCGATATATTTATACTCATCGTCGCTTTTAAATTCAGGTGCGAATAAACCCGATTCGTCATGGATTGCGATATGTTTAACACCGGCCTTTAATGTGCTAAGGTAGCCTACGAACACCGCGATTGCTACAAACAGCAACGGACTCAGGAAAGTCATCACGATGAACGATTTGTTTCGGACTTTAGCAATGAATTCCCTCTTTATTATTAATGCTATTATGCTCATCTGGTGGATGGTTTTGACTTTATGAATGCGGAATTTAGTGGCTGACCGATTTGATGAAAATATCATTAACACTCGGAATCTTCTCGACGAAATGCGTCACCTGTCCGCGCTGGGTCAGTATCTGCAACAACTCGTTGGGTGGTGCCGACCCGATTTGGATATCCAGTTTCAGTTCGTCGTTCAACGATTTAAAATGTGCCTGGGTGAGTTTAAATTTCTGGGTAAGGTCAAACATCAGTCCTTCAACATTATCCGTTAGGATTCCTACTTGATACGTGTTGCTGCGGTAGTCACGTTTGACGCTGTCGAGCCTGCCTTCGATCAACTTATTCGATTTGTGGATAAGTGCGATATCATCACAGAGTTCTTCGACGCTTTCCATTCGGTGAGTCGAAAATATTATTGTCGCGCCTTGCTTTTTAAGCTCCAGAATTTCATCCTTAATTACATTGGCATTTACCGGATCAAATCCTGAAAAAGGCTCATCAAAAATTAAAAGTTTCGGCTTATGTAGCACTGTCACCACAAACTGAACTTTTTGCGCCATTCCCTTTGAAAGTTCATGCACTTTTTTATTCCACCAACCGGTAATCTCCAACCGCCCGAACCAGTAATCGAGCTG
>CAZLWZ010000328.1:0-2542 GCA_964563275.1 uncultured Flavobacterium sp. | reverse complement strand
CGGATGGGTCGTCCTTTTATATTGTCGCCTTTGCCCACGATATCAACAAAGGTTTGATTATGGGTTTCGATGATCAGGTCGGGTCCTGCAAGGAGGCCAATTCCGACTGGCGCAGCTAGAATCAGGGTTCGGAAACGCTGCTCGCTTTTCTGGATCTGCAGTGCGGCGATATTTTGTTCAGTAACATCTGCTGCTGTATTCATTACTCCATAGACGTTGCCGCTGGTGTCAAAAAGTGGCGTAAAACTATAATTGAAATAGTGCGGGACCAGTTCATTATCAATTAGAAGATCTACTTTCTTATTTTTACCATGATAGGCTTCTCCCGTCTTTAAGACGCGCAGCATCTGCTGGGTAATTCCCTGTTCTACGACTTCCGGAAGAATGTCGCCGTATTTTTTACCAATTACCTCGGGACCCTTTCCCCAGGTCTGAATAATACTTTTATTTGCGATTTCGATGCGAAGATCTTCACCTACATATACGGCGATCGGAAACGGCGCGCTTTCTACTATGCTGCGAAGTTGTTCTTCGCTTTTCTGAATTTTTCGGACTGCCGTTATCTTATTTGTAACATCCTGCATAATCCCGTCAAACCTGTATGCGATGCGATTCGCATCAAAGGATGCTTTTCCTTTTACCCGTACAATCCTTTTCAGAGTTGTTTTAGGGTTCCTGATGGTGTATTCGATATCATATCCATCGGAACCGTATTGTAGTGCTTTATCAATAGCGTTGAATACGCGTTCACGGTCACTTGGGATAACTATGTTAAGTACTGTTTCGAGCGTCACGTTCTCGGTCGCATCGAGGCCGAACCAATTTTTAAGCCGCGCATTTACAGTGAGGCTGTTTGTGAGAGGGTTGAAATCCCATGTTCCCAGTTCAGCGGCTTCGATTGCAAAACTTAATCGGTCGTCTGGGTTAATATTTGTATTCTCCAAGGTCGTTGCTCCGGATTTAGTGAAAATGGACTTTGTGGTACCGAAGTTAAGCAATTTTCTTGCTTCATTTAATCAGAATTTTATCAAAAAACCGAACATTTTTACCACGCACATTTAGCGATATAACTTGCTGTGTGCGAAGAGCTCTTACAGATGCAGATTGGTTATGGGACGCCCCGCGGACTCGTTAGAGTTAAATGGCAGTTAACAACTGCGGTGCTGCCGTACAGATGTTTTATCTTTAAATACTAAAGCCATTATTATGAAAAAGCTACTATTTACTACAGCGTCAATATTGCTCGCAATTGCTGCTTCAGCACAGGTACAGCGACCTACGACCACCACGAGAGACACCCTTCCTACGCCACCTCCTGCTGAGAGGGTAGCAGTTCCTGCCACGGGTCACCGGATAGATGCCGTGCACCGACGAAGTGCCACCGAAGTAAATGCGGAAATGGAGTCGAAGCAGAGGACACAGGCGCGGGCAAACCAAAAGCCGAATCCGCATGACCGTCCGTTAACCGAGCCGGCATCTACAAACACAACGAACAATAATACCAGAACTGCGCCTAATACCACAACGACTACCGGTACAAGATAAAAAAATCCGCTTCGGAAGGTAGCGGATTTTTGCGTTAATTATATATTAGAGTCGGCTACTGCCGTAATGTGAGCCGTCGAACTCCTTGCGCTTATAAAATGACGAATCGTCATCATACATTGTAGATTCATCGAAATCGGAGTTGCCGCTATAACTGCGGAAAACATCGGCTTCGTAATCAGCATATAATTCGGTACCTCTGCTGAACCGCGGTGTTTTTGCGAAGGTTCTGTGGTCTATCTGGGCCGATCGCACAATTTTATGCTCCTCATCAATTGTAATCATACCTATTGGTATGATCAGATGATTGTCGCCATCTTTGTTCAGAAATTCACGAACACCATTGTTATCGCCGGCGAAAGGATCGTGTCCTTCTTCAATTATAGTCTGATCGACCTCGACATCTATATAAACCACCCGTTCTGCTTTTTTATTGACGAGCAGTCGGTCAACTTTTCCTATCACCCGGTTATCTGCATCCCTGACTTCCCATCCTTTTATATTGCTGTAATCGGATGCGATTTTATAATCAGAAAGTTCATCCAGATAATAGATATTTTTGTTTTTTGTATTACTCATGGCGGATATTTTTAATAATTAGTTGTAAGGTTATGCTACGAAATATAGAGTATGCTGTTCGCTGAAATGGGTTGATGTATCCTGCACTTCGATATCGTTCCGGTCATCCTGTTCTATAAGCTCACCGTCTTCGTCGCGAAATACCAGAAAATAAATAAGAGCTGCAATTCCCAGAATTAGAAGGATCCACGGCCAGACAGGCCTTTTCTTTTCGATTTTAATCTCAGCCATAATTCAAATGTTTTTAGAGTTAGTATCAGTAGCCTGACGGCCACCGCCAAAGATATTAGAGACTGAAGACATCGTTATTACACGCCGCCCATATAGTGTTGTATAACTATATTATGAAGACGCAGCCTCGCTTAAAAAAAAATCCGTTGCGGTGGCCACAACGGATTTTCTAAATTTAAAAAAGTTC
>CAZLWZ010000327.1:0-2544 GCA_964563275.1 uncultured Flavobacterium sp. | reverse complement strand
ACATTAATCGATGGGCCACTCGCCCCCGAAATCACTATACCGTTTTTCGTCCAGTTAAAGGTATAATCCGCAGGGTTTAGTCCGGTGCTCAAAACATAGGTGCTACCAGGGCATATCGCCGTATTATTTGCGACTGTCAGATCCGGTCCAAGAACATTCTGACCGATATTAAAGCTGTTCGAAGAAATAAAGATAGCCGAATCTGATTCGGGATCAGCGCGGTCGGCAATAACAAGTTTGATATGGTATGGAGTATCAGGAACAAGTACTGCGGAGGCATTCATCACCACGGTCTGCCCATTAAAATTAGTGGCAGAACCTGCTGCTGCCGATCCACCGTTAAAGCTTCCAAAGTATTGCGCATTAGCCGATGGACAAGAGGAGTTGTACAGGAAATCGCGTATCGTTACGACAGAAATAGGCGTGTTGGTATTGGGTACCACCGCAAGATTCGTGGTTTCGCCGGTGGCCATGTTGGTCAGTAAAAAGGCAAACGCATCCGAGAACTGGCACTGAAAATTACCGTATTCTTCCGAGGCGAATACGAACTCAAAATTGAAATTAGCCGATATCGGTAAAAAATCAAATTCTAAAACCGTGGCGTTTGTTGACACCATCGGTATACCGGCTTGTGCCAGTGTCGCCTCAAGATCGGCATCGCCGGCCCAGTTTGCCGCTCCATCGTTGAGATGAGTCGTATTCGGACCTGCAACACTGGTCGCGTCGCCCGTACTCATAATCACGCCCCCCGACATCGGGAAGTTCGGGTTTGTATTTGTAAAGAAACCCAATCCGTTTGAAGAACCATAGGTTGTTCCGGTCCGCCAGGAGATATTGGTGGCCATCGAACAAGGTGAATTGATCAGGACGGTGTTAATAAGCTGCGGCACGCTGTAGGTGGTAGTATCTACAATCAGAGCCTGGGATAAACCAGGCAGCCACGACAACAGTACGAGAGTGAGTAGAATTTTTTTCATGCGATTGAATAAAGAAGCTATAATGTAATTTGACGGAACAAATATGCGTCTGTATCCGACGAAATGCAAATAAAATCGACGAAATGCATAAAAATATTCATTTTAGTGGATTTTTTCTTACATTTAGATGGTCTTTTCGATGGAATAATGGAGGTATTGACCCTAGGATATTTTTTGAAGTAACTGTCTGATGTTGAATAAAAGACGCTAAAAATTCCGCAGGCAGATACAGTTGTAATTTCGTTGGATATTCTCGGATATTTCAAATTCAAAATACCATTATTGCCTATCTTTGCACGCTTAAAATGAATTACAATGATTTTATCTGAAGTACTGGAGCCTAAAATTGCCGACGCAGTGAACATTTTGTTTGGGATTACCCCCGAAAAAATTGAATTTCAGGCAACACGCCGTGACTTTGAGGGCGATCTTACGATGGTCATTTTTCCGTTGCTGAAGCTGGTTAAGGCGCCACCTGCAGAAATAGGAAACAAAATAGGCGAATTTCTTCAGCAACACGTTCCGCAGGTACGTTCATATAATGTTGTTTCGGGATTTTTAAATATTGTTGTCGCCGATGACTATTACCTTGAGTTTTTCGACAGCATCCGCAACGATGCTGATTTCGGTACACGACCAATAACGTCCGATAAAGCAGTGATGGTGGAATATTCATCACCCAATACAAACAAGCCTTTGCACCTGGGTCACGTCCGAAACAATTTGTTGGGATATTCCGTTGCCGAAATATTGAAAGCCGCCGGAAATAAAGTGTATAAAACTCAAATCATCAACGATCGAGGAATTCATATCTGCAAGTCGATGATCGCGTGGAAGCATTACGGTGAAGGCATTACGCCCGAAAAAGCCGGAATGAAAGGCGACAAGCTTGCCGGTACGTTCTACGTAAAGTTCGATCAGGTTTACAAACAGCAAATAGCTGAGCTGGTGGCTGGCGGAAACCCGGAAGAAGAGGCAAAGAAGGTGGCGCCAATCATGGTCGAGGCACAACAGATGCTATTGGACTGGGAAGCCGGAAAACCCGAAGTAATTGAGCTTTGGAAAATGATGAATGCCTGGGTTTACGACGGTTTCCAACAAACATACGAGAACCTCGGTGTCGATTTTGATTCGTATTATTATGAAAGCGATACTTATCTTCTTGGAAAAGAAGTCGTGCAGATCGGTCTTGAAAAAGGTATTTTTGAACGTGATGCCGATGGATCGGTGTGGATCGATCTTACCGCCGACGGCCTCGACCGAAAAATTGTACTTCGTTCCGACGGAACGGCCGTGTATATGACGCAGGATATTGGCACTGCGATTCAGCGGGTCAGGGATTTTCCGGATGTGGGCGGAATGGTTTACACTGTCGGGAATGAGCAGGACTACCATTTTAAAGTGTTGTTCCTGATCCTGAAGAAGCTTGGGTTCTCGTGGTCGGAAAGTCTTTATCACCTATCGTATGGAATGGTCGATCTGCCATCCGGGAAGATGAAAAGCCGCGAAGGTACGGTTGTCGATGCCGATGACCTGATGGCTGAAATGACACAGACAGCGAAGCAGA
>CAZLWZ010000326.1:0-2553 GCA_964563275.1 uncultured Flavobacterium sp. | reverse complement strand
AGCGCAAATAACCACTGTTACACTCAAACTGTCGGTCATGGTGCACGGTAGACGCCGAGTCTATACATCGAAAACCCGCTGCGATTGACGCCGATTAGTCGGTAGTAAATCGTGAGGTACCTTGTTGCAGCCATTTCAGGTACGTCTCGACATCGGTATAACTAATCGTATTTTGCAGCATATTCCCGTCCGTATCAGTCAAAACATACAACGGCTGCGTGTTAGTTTGGTAAGTATCTATCATGAAATCGGTCCACTTATCACCTATTGTTACGATTTTATCACCTGCTTCCGTAGTGTATTGTTCGCTCTCCGGAAGTTTCCGCTTATCATCAACGTAAAGGGATATCAATACGATATCGTTCCTCAAAATTGACAAGACCCGTTCGTCCGACCACACGTTGCTTTCCATCTTACGGCAGTTGACGCAGGCCCAACCGGTAAAATCGATCATAATCGGCTTATTAACTTTCTTAGCATACGCTAAACCATGTTCATAATCCTCAAAAGAAACAATGTCATGCGGACCAAATTTTGCATGTTCAGGAAGTTCCGATGTCGCCACTACAGCCGATCCGCCGAAACCTCGCGGGCTTTCGCTATACTCCATCGGTGGCGGAAATGCACTGATTAGCTTCAGCGGCGCTCCCCACAGCCCTGGAACCAGGTAAATGGTGAATGATAATACCAACAGGCCAAGTAACAGTCGGCCGACGGAAATAAACGGCAGCGGACTGTCATGCGGCAATGTGATCTTTCCGAACAGATATAAAGCCCACGCACCGAAAATTGCGATCCAGATCGCCAGGAACGTTTCGCGCTCCAGCATGTGAAGCTGCAATACAAGATCGGCATTTGATAAGAATTTAAACGCCAGAGCCAGTTCGAGGAAACCAAGCGATACTTTGACTGTATTAAGCCAGCCACCCGATTTTGGAAGCGAATTAAGCCAACCGGGAAACATGGCAAATAACATGAACGGCAGCGCCAGTGCCAGTGAAAATCCGAACATTCCAACTATCGGACCGATCACGCCATTCGACGCCGCTTCAAAAAGCAACGTCCCCACAATAGGTCCTGTACATGAAAACGACACAATAGCGAGCGCCAGAGCCATAAATAAAATTCCTATGATGCCACCGCGGTCGGCCTGGCGGTCGACTTTATTAGCCCAGGAATTCGGAAGCATGATTTCAAACGCGCCCAGAAAGGAAGCCGCAAAAATGACAAGCAGAAGAAAAAATATTAGGTTAAACCATACGTTTGTCGCGAGCGAGTTCAGCGCATCGGCACCAAAAATCCATGACACCAGAAATCCTAATGTAACATATATAACGATGATCGAGATTCCATAGGTGATTGCGTTTCGGATTCCGGCAGCACGCGTTTTACTCTGTTTAGTGAAAAAGCTTACGGTCATCGGAATCAACGGGAAAACGCACGGAGTCAGCAAGGCGGCAAAACCTGACAGAAATGCAATAAAGAAAATCGACCATAGATTTCGCACGGGCGGCACCTGATCGGGCGCGTTGATCGCCTTTGTGATGACATTCTGTTCTTTGATTGAGTCGGTTTCAACAGTGGGAGTTACTTCAACGACCGAATCGGCTGTAGTGACGGGAGTTACTGAAACTTCCGCAGCCGATACCGGGATTTTAGGCAATTTAAATGATAATTGCTTGCGCTGATTGATGCACACTTCCTTGCAAACCTGATACTCAAGCGTGACGTCGATTTTGCTGAGTTTGCTGTTGACCACCCGTACCTTTTGCGTGATTACCGCATTGTCGGAAAAAAATACTTCATCGACCTCAAAGATATCGTTGTACGCACGTGATGTCTTGCTTTCTGATCCTTTGCCCACCAGCTCATAGTTGCCGGTTTTGTCCTTGAAGAGCAGCTCCAATGGCAGCGGACCACCTTCCGGCGTAAACTGCGAATAGACATGCCAGTCTTCTTCAATTTCGGCTTCAAAAACCAGATTAAATTCGTTGTCAGAAAGCTTTTCTATTTTGGTCGACCATTTTACGGGATCGAGCATCTGTGCGAAGGTATTGGAGACGCCCAGAAGCACAAGCAGCAAAAAGATTTTTTTCATTGGATCAGTGCTATTTTTAATATTTGTTTGGTTGTATGGCTCACTTTGAAGCGGTCGTCGGCACGAAATCCGATTACCCATACGATTTGGTCGCCCGAGCACAAAAGCCAGGCATTTTCTTTTTCGTTCAGCGACAGTTTTTCATCTTTGAAAAATTTGCTGACTTTTTTCGATTTTCCGTCCATGCCGAAAGGACAAAACACATCGCCCTGCTCCCACTTTCGTATGATCAACGGATACTCGAGTTTTTCCTCGTCCACAAAGATAGTTTTATGCGACGAACCGGTTACTGCTTCAACCTTCGTTATACCGATTTTTAAGGGAACATTAACTAGGCTCTGTCCCTGCTCCACTTGAAACACGTCGTTTATTTTGTCTTTTATCGGTGACAATATCAGAAAATGCCGGTTCTTTAGCAATCGGGATTCAGAAGCAAAAACCTGTTTACCCGGTTG
>CAZLWZ010000325.1:0-2557 GCA_964563275.1 uncultured Flavobacterium sp. | reverse complement strand
GCACATTGAAAACGGCGCCGGCCGAGGTTTTGACTGTATCGCCATTCACCGGGGCCGAGCCTGCTTTTTGAACGATGATGCCGTTTACGCCGGTGCATTCGGCTGTTCGGATGATCGCGCCGAAATTACGTGCATCGGATATCTGGTCGAGAATTAGGAACAGAGGCATTTTTCCGCTTTCGGTGACCGATGTTACCAGCGACTCGATATCGTGGAAGGCGATCGGAGAAATTGACGCGACAGCGCCCTGGTGGTTTGCCGATGTGAGCCGGTTTAGTTTTTCGACGGGAACGTATGAGAAATTGACGTTGGCGCGCTTCATCACCTTCATCAAATCTTTCATCAGTTCGCCTGAGATTTCTTTTTGGATGAATACTTTATCGACTTCTTTCCCCGACTGAATCGCTTCGATGATCGCGCGGATACCAAATATTAAATGCTCTTTTTCCATGGGGCAAAGATAGGGGAGATAATTTGGAAATGGGGGTAATTTGAAAATCGGATAATTTGGAAATTTGAAAATACATGTTAATGTTAAATTCCAAATTTCAAAATCCAAATTCCAAAATTGGAATCAAAAACTAGTCTTAAAACTGATATGTACAATCGAATTGCTCAGTTTAATCGATTGGTCGTCGGTTGAGCCGTTGGCGTAAACAAGATTCAGAAGGCCATTATTGGTCAACAGTCCGAAGCCGATGCCGAGTCCGAGTAAGCCACCGCTGTTTTCTGATGTCTGATCGCGGAAATAGCCGTAATCAATTATTGAGTGGACGTACAGGTTTATCGAGGGAACGAACCGATATTCGGTTAATATCGAAGTGAACATATTAGCCTGCAGGCTGTTTTCATTGAAGCCGCGTATTGAGTTAATGCCTCCGAATCGGTATAATTCGTTTATGATATAATCATCGCTTTGGAGATAATAATTCTGCGATCGTACATGGAAAATATTCTTGTCGTTAAGATAAAAATTGTGGTGAGCATTCAACTCCCCGAAAAACTGATTGTTTTTACTAAGGTTTGATTTCCGGGATCCGACACCGGCACGCAGATTAAAACCTGTTTGCTGCGGAAACAGAAAGTCATCGATGTTAAAACCTGTGTATTCAAAGTTCGAGGTAAAAAAAGTGTTGTTGTAGTCGTTGATGCTGAAATTGTTCTGGTTCTGGATGTCGCTCGATTCGGTTGCCTGGTAACCGATATAAAGCCGTGTATTGTAGTTGAAAAAATATCCGAGATCGAGCGCCGTTCGGGTGTTTTGAAACGTCGAATCCTGCTTAAAAATATTTAAGGCTGCCTTTACGCCAAACGGACTTCGGAAAATATAAGGTAGTTCAATTCCAACGTTGAATGTCTTTTGTTCGTTTCCGTCACTTTTCCAATACAATGTAAACTCTTCGCCGGTGTTCATAAAATTAACGAGCAGCAGGTCGAGGTATCCGGTGAAAATGAGTTTATCGTTTTCTTCATCGTTTGCAAAACCTATGAATCCGTCGAACCGGTTTGGTTTGGATTTCTCGACATATACGTACACTTTGGTGGTGTCTGGCGTAAAAAGAATTTCGGGATATTTCGTCTGGTTGATGAAACGGAACTTCTGGAAATCGGCGTGGATCTTTGTCAGCGTTTCCTGATTGAAGGTTTTATTTCGGTACAGGCGTTTGATGTTGCGTTTGTGGCCTTCCGGGAATTTGTCATAGCCGTTGATTACAATATCGTTTAGCTGGCGCTGTTCGCCGGTATTGATATCGAGCTCGGCGTAGAGGTGGCGGTCTTTTCTGGAAAAATTATTCAGCCGCAGCGTGGCCAGTGAATAGCCTTTGGCTTCCATTCGGGCGAGTGTACTGTTTAACAACGCTTCTGCATCGGCGGGACGAATTCGCAACGTGTCGGTGTCTGCATCGGCGAATGCCAGGTTTTTGAGCTGCGGGTCTTTACCTATATATATATGTAGCAATTTCACTTTTTGGCCAAGCGCAATTTTATAAGCGAACGTGCTGTCGTTGGGTCTATGGTCATCGATGACTTCGCGGTCGAGGTAGCCGATTTTTTCGAGTAGTGATGAAACGCGGTTGACCTCGGAGGTGATTGCCTTGGCGTTAGCGAAATTTTTGGTGTAGCCTACTGAGTCGATCACGGCGGTTTCACTGGCAGAATTTCCGGAAATATTCAGATGCAACTGTTGCGCCGATACGAATTGTGCAGAGGCAAGAAAGATAAACAACAGCAGAAAACTTTTCAACTCAGGAGATTTTGATAAAGTAACGCAAAAATAGCTTCTTTCATATAAATATCGGGTGGTGGAAAAATGCCCAGACAGCTTTTCGGAGGATAAAACTTCTGATTGAAATACGATTTATCGGATCGATATTTAATCGAGAAACAATTATTTAATGTCGGTCAAAATTAATGAATTATGATTTGTTGAATTAAATATTATTACTACATTTGCAACCCCGTAAAAAGCGGGAATTTTATTATATAAGAAATTTTTAGTATTAATTATGCCAACAATTCAACAATTAGTAAGAACTGGAAGAACCCAGATAACTAA
>CAZLWZ010000324.1:0-2559 GCA_964563275.1 uncultured Flavobacterium sp. | reverse complement strand
ATTGCGACGCAAACGTATTTATCAATGGCGGCAGGTAAAACATAACCGTCGTTATAGTCTATGTGTTCGCCGATAATATTGATTCGGCCCGGCGACAACACCACCAGTTCGGGTCGCTCCCCGAAAGAGGTTTCAAAATTCGTTTTAGCAGCTTCAGTGAGTTTCATCGCTCTTGATTTTTATATTTCTGAATTTCCAGACGGTCTGCTGGCGGTAAGAATCGCCTTTGCGCAGCACGGTTGATGGAAAGTGCGGATGGTTCGGCGAGTCGGGCAGATGCTGTGACTCGAAGCATATACCACTATGTTCATGGTATTTTACACCGGATTTACCTGGGATTTCGTCGAAACAATCACCTCCTACATAAATGTGCAGCGAGGGCTGATCTGAAAACACCTGAAGTTGAAGTCCTGTCTTTTTACTGGTCAAAATTGCCGCCGGTGACGTATTGTCATTTATAACGAAAGAATCGTCTATGGTTGTGGGGCAGGTGCGCGCCTGCTTAAAATCGAAATCTTTGGTTGAAGCGGGGACGAATTTTCCTGTCGGAATTAGATCACCGTCCACTTCGATAAGTGTATCGCTTGCCAGCTGAAGTTGTTGACTTAGAACATTTCCGTCGTGTCCGTCGAGATTGAAATACGTGTGCTGCGTCATGTTTACAATAGTGTCCCCGGATGCCGTGGCCCCGTATTCTATTTGGAGGTCGTTATGCTCTGTAAGTGAATATTTCACCTCTACATATAGTTCTGCCGGAAAATTCTGGTCGCCATCGGAACTTCGGTACGACAGCGTCACCGAAGACTGTGACAGCGATTCGAGGTTCCAGACTTTTTGGTCAAAGCCTTCTTTTCCGCCGTGCAGCGTATGGCCGTTATTATTGGTTACGAGCTGATACTCGTTCCCGTTTAATGTAAACCGTCCATGCTTGATCCGGCCTGAATAGCGCCCTGCGACAGCACCAAAGTACGGCGGGGCCGGCAGCGAGTGTGATTTTATGTAATGTTCGACAGTGTCGAATCCCAGCGCAATATCAGTCAGTTCTTCACCGAGTGGTAGTTGAATAGATTGTATAACAGCACCATAATCCAGTATCGTGACTCTGAGGCCGTCAGTATTAGAAATTGTATAACCGCGGACCTCACGCCCGTCGGGGAGTGTGCCGAAGTAAAAGCTGTTATCCCGGTTCTGGTTATTCATATTCTGTTCCTGTTTCCTTTGGCGCTGCGTGGCTGCCCGAATTGAGCAGTCCTTCCGGTACCATTAATTCGCCTGTGTCCGATTCTATAATGCCGTTCCGTTCATCCTCGATATTAGTGGCCTGTGTGTAAACGTCCCCGGCTATGGGTCTTTTCCTGAGCTCCTTCTTGAAGAGAGCTATCTGCCGCGCACGCTCATCATTATCTTTAGGTCCGCCGTAGTCGGCAAAGCCAAAACCTCCCCATTCGCTGATGACAAGAGGTACCTGCTTCCGGAAAAAAAAAGGATCGCCGACCACCATTGGAAATGCGGCGACACCTTCCATTTTACCGCCGATAAGATCGTCGAGAAGTTCGCACCACCTGTCAATGTCCGGCGTGTATAAATGCGCGGTCAGTAAATCGGATTTTAATTTCCCCTCGTAAGAGATATGCTGCCAGCCGTCGTTATCGACCACCAAAAACTGAGGGTACGCAATCGACATGTAATGGTAGACGTCCATTATATATTTGCGGGTCTCGGGATTGGTGGCTATATCCTGTGCCCCCCAGTCTTCGTTGTACAGACTCCAGATGACGACCGAGGGATGTGTACCTATCAGCGACAGCATCCTGAGCAACTCGGCGCGGTGGTTCATCCTGCTCTTTGGTGTCGAGCTGTGGGGGCTGGGTACTTCAACCCATAAAAGCATACCAATTTTATCGGCAAGATTGTAGATTCGCGGATCGACTCCGGCGATATGTATGCGCACCAGGTTGCAGCCCAGTTTCTTCATCGCGTACATGTGCCGCTTTATTTCTTCGTAGGTCGCCGCTCCTGGCTGGTAGAGTATACCGTCGAGGTAAATGCTTTTGTGGTTAAGGTAGATGCAGCTTCCGCGTGATTCGATTTTCCGTAGTCCGAACACAGTTTCAATTTTTGAAGCGAATCCATCGGCATCTATCAACTCTGCTTTGAGCCGGTATAACTTTGGCGATTCCGGCGACCAAAGTTTGGCGTCGGGAATGGCCATGACCACGCGCTGCCGCTTCTGTCCCATTTCAAGACGCAGATGAAAATTATCGGTTGCAAGAGGCTCATCACTCTTCTTATCCCTGTCGTATATCTGTAAGCGTATCGTATACAGGCCGGGATCGTGTACCCGCGTGGTCAGGTTAAACCGAACCAGATTATCTTCAACCGTACTGACAACTCCCACACGTGACCGCAGCCGGTTTCGTTCGACCGTCTCCAACCAGATGCTGCGCACCGCTCCTGAATTGGTTTGATACCAGATACCACCCCGCTTATAAACGAATGATTCTTGCTTTCCGCGTGGTACATCGGCATCCATTGAATCCTGGATACGCACTGTGAGGC
>CAZLWZ010000323.1:0-2578 GCA_964563275.1 uncultured Flavobacterium sp. | reverse complement strand
AAAAAAACTATATATTTCATGGAAAGCCGGAATTAATTCTTGCAAAGAAAGTACATTTCGTGTTCGTAACAATTTTTTATCTGAAGCTGATCCGGCTGTACGCTGTATCTTTTTTAACCTAAAAAAGGTTAAAAAAGGATGCCGCTGCCATCCGGGCTAGGGCCGTCGAAATTTCAGAAGCAACCTGTCAAGCAGATCATTTGCCTCTTCAAGTATTGCCAACCGATAAGTCGCCACTACATAATACACCGTCAGTAAAACCGATTTCAATACAATATCCGCAACCGGATTTATATCGAAATCCCAATAATAAAAAATTAAAAATCCAAGCATCGAGATCGCCAGTAACGATAGCGTTTTGCGCGTGAACGGGTAAAGTTTCATTTTTAAAACCACAAACATCAGTTTCGCAAAACTGTATAAGCCAATTGCAATTATTGTCGCGATCGCGGCTCCGTCTATTCCATACATCGGAATGAAAATCATATTCAGCGACACGGCGAGCACCGCCAGCAACAGCCCGAGGATCAGCACCATCTTGTAATATTTCGAATTGAAAATTATTGAATTGTTGTTTCCGAGCAGCAAATCAAAATAACGCGATATTCCGATCATAAAAACCACGAAAATTCCGCCACTATACTCGGGCGGCAATAATTCATACACCGATTTGATATTGACCAATATCCCCAATAATACGTAGCCGCCGGCCAGTTGCAGACTAATAGATGATTTTTTATAAAGTGCATCAAGCTCTTCATGTTTATTTTCAGCCATCAGCTTTGCGGTAATAGGATACACGATTTGATGCATCGCCCGACTGGGAACAGCCACCACGGTCGCGATAAATATCGCCACTGAATAGAACGCGACGTTATCGATGTTGATATACAATCCAAGCATGAATTTGTCGATATCGAGCAACATCACAGCTACACTTCCCGATAAAATGATAAAAAATGAATAAACAAGTATCGCCCGCGTGTTCTGCGGAAATCGAATCCAGAACGACGGCATTCGGACCGAGAACGCAAACACAGCCATCGCTGCCGCAGCCAAAAAGTAAATTCCGACTATCACGTAAATAAACTGAATCACCGAAATTATCTGAAAATAAACCAAAAATAAAGATGCCATTACCAGCAGCCGTAAAAAGATTTCCTTTAAAAAACTGCCGTAAACTGACAGCATGTGCACCTTGACCCATGCATAAAATATTTCAAAATATCCCATGCAAAGTCCGATCACGGGAATCAACCAAACATATTCATAAATGATAGGGTTTTCTCTCGACAACCGCGCCGCTATCTGGTCATAACCGAAGAAACCTGTTACTGCAATTGGTATGATCAGTAGCAACGGCAGCAATAACATTAAAGTCAGGAAATCAGCTCTTTGCTGCGGCGTTTTGTACGTAGGATAATATTTAACCAGCGTGTTATGTACCCCAAAGGCCATCAATGGCATCATTATATTTGCCGACGACAGTAAAAAAGCAGTCAATCCGTAGTAGGTCTTTCCCAAAAAATGGGTGTAGAAAAACAAAGCATTCGCCGCGCCTAGTATAAACCCTATATAGGTAATTATTGTGTTACGAATCGATTGATTAATTACAATACCCATATCAGTTGTTTTCGCCTGCAGCGGTTCGCCAGCTTTTCCGGACGATAAGATCGGCAAGTATGCGCGTCAGGTTGCGTCGGGAATATCTTTCGACTCCAATCCCCGAGGTTTTCAGGCTGCCATTGCGGTATTGGAAATAATGTTCAACAAGCACCGACTTCAGCCGGGCAAGCTCCGTATAATTGAAAAAATCTCCGGCATTGGTCTGTTTTAAAATATCTGCAAATTCGGCTCCCTTTGGCCCTATTCCCACGATTGGCCTTCCCGAGGCCATATACTCAAATAACTTACCGGGAATAATTCCGCGTGTATCTTCCGAATCAATTTCGAGTAACAACAATACCTGCGACTGGCGTTGGTGGATTATTGCCTCAGAGTGTGCCACATAGCCATAATCGGAAACGTATTCTGACAATGAGTAATCATCGATACTTTTTAAGACACTGCTGCTCACGGTACCGATTAATTTTATCTCCAGGTCATCGGCAAAAGACGGAAGTTCTTTAATCATTTCTGAAAGAGCACGCCACAGTATTTCAGGATTCCTTTCAGAAAGCAATGATCCTATGTGGGCTAATGAAAACTTTTTATCCAGCTTTGTCCGTTCAACGGTTTCGGTATCAAAACCGTTGGTGATAACTGATATAGGCTTGGCTGTCAGTAACCGAAATTCTTCTTTAGTGGTATTGCTTGTAACAATGATCTGATCGGCAGCATTCAGTACCTTCCGCTCAAGATCTTTGTGACGTTTTGCAGCATATCCCGACAGCTTCAACTCCTTGTGGTATCCTATTGTCGTCCATGGATCACGAAAATCCGCTATCCAGTCGATATTGGATATCTTGTGCAGTTTCAATCCGATTAAATGCAGACTATGCGGCGGACCTGTCGTGACAATAGTGTCGATATCGTTTTGCTCGATATACGTTTTGAGTGCTTTAACCGACGGTTTTAC
>CAZLWZ010000322.1:0-2587 GCA_964563275.1 uncultured Flavobacterium sp. | reverse complement strand
CTATAATCGGCGGAGCCTAGCCAATCGGCAATAGCAACCTCGGTGAAGACGCAATAGGTATTTTTATGGAAGTTAAACCGGTTGTACAAAATCATGCGCAAATTTAGCAAAAACACCGTCACCATCAGGTTCTAAAAGGTTTAGATTAAAGCTTATATTTGTCCGACAATACTAACAGCGTGAACCGAAATAGTCAATTGAAAATTCTGAACGATCCCATCTACGGATTCATATCGATCCCGAACACATTTTTATATGATCTGATCCAGCATCCGTATTTCCAGCGCATGCGGCGTATTTCGCAAATGGGATTGTCGTACTTGGTGTATCCCGGGGCGCATCATACGCGATTTCACCATGCACTGGGCGCGATGCACATGATGCAGCAGGCCATTGATGTCTTGCGATATAAAGGCATCGACATTAACGACGATGAATGCAACGCGCTGCTTGCCACGATTCTTCTGCACGACATCGGTCATGGTCCTTTTTCTCACGCGATGGAGCACAGCATTGTTGAAGAAGTAAATCACGAAGCTATTTCGCTGCTGTTTATGAATAACCTAAACGCGGCATTGGACGGACGGCTGGACCTTGCAATCAAAATATTTAAAGGAGAGTACCACCGAAAGTTCATGTTGCAGCTCATTTCGAGCCAACTCGACATGGACCGTATGGACTACCTGAAGCGAGACAGCTTTTATACGGGTGTGGCCGAAGGCAACATCAATTCGGACCGGTTGATCCAAATGCTGAACGTTGTCGATGACACGCTGGTAGTCGAAGAAAAGGGGATTTATTCAGTTGAAAAATTCCTGATGGCACGTCGACTGATGTACTGGCAGGCGTACCTTCACAAAACGAGTCTGGTGGCCGAATTGATTCTGACGAAAATACTGAAGCGTGCGCGTGAACTTGTCCGGCAAGGCTCACTGCTTCCGGCGAGCCAGCCTTTGCTCTATTTTATGGAGCACAAAGTCAGTCTCGAAAAATTTGATACCACTATTCTTGATTTGTTTGCACGACTTGACGATTTCGACATAATAAGCGCACTCAAGGACTGGCAATACCATGAGGATGTAATATTGAGCACATTGAGCAAAATGATCATTAACCGGGATTTACTCAAGATCAGACTCAGCAGCGAAAAATTTTCAAAGGATGATGTGACCGAATTAACTACTCGTTTCCTGCAGCATAATAATATTTTAGCGCAGGATGCTTCCTATTTTATTTTTAAAGGAAAGATCAAAAATCAGGCATACAGCAAAGACCTGGAGCCTATCCGAATTCTACGCAAGGACCAGACGATCGAGGACGTTGCCGAGGCCTCCGACCAATTAAATCTGAAGGCGCTGTCGAAGCCGGTGACCAAGTTTTATATTTGCTTTCCAAAACAACTTCGTCAAAAGTAACTATCTGAAACCTATTTTTTATATTTTTGTCAGGTTCAAAAGGGGCCGCCTCCGGAAGCATTTGGCTTGTTGAGGAAAATCATAGCGTTTTGAGCGACGGGAATCTAATCCGACGAAATGAAATTTACAGCAGAGCAAATAGCGGGAATACTTGAAGGCGAGGTCGTGGGTGACCCAAAAGCGGAAGTGTCCCGGCTGTCAAAAATCGAAGAGGGTACGCCCGGTTCGCTTACATTTCTGTCCAACCCTAAATACGCAAATTTCATTTATACTACGCAGGCCTCCGTCACGATTGTCAACAACAGTTTTACTCCCGAAGGTAATATAAGCAGCACATTGATAAAAGTCCAAGACGCTTATCTCGCGTTCTCGCGGCTTCTGGCATATTACAACGAGGTAAAACTCAATAAAAGCGGAATAGAACAGCCGTCGGTGTTATCCGAAAACGCGACCTATGGCGACAACCTGTACCTTGGGAGCTTTAGTTATGTCGGCGCAAACGTAACATTAGGTGAGAACGTTCGGATATATCCAAATTGCTTTATCGGCGACAATGCCAAAATCGGCAGCAACGTCACTATCTTTGCCGGCGCTAAAATATACTCCGACAGTATTATTGGTGACAACTGCACAATCCACTCCGGTGCTATAATTGGTTCCGATGGGTTTGGTTTTGCACCGAATCCTGACCGGACATTCAGCAAAATCCCTCAGATCGGGAATGTCGTAATCGAAGACAACGTTGACATCGGCTCCTGTACTACGATCGATCGCGCTACAATGGGCTCGACTATTATCAGACGAGGCGTTAAGCTCGACAACCAGATTCAGATCGCACACAATGTAGAAATAGGTGAAAACACCGTAATAGCGGCACAAACAGGTGTTGCCGGTTCAACTAAAATAGGGAAAAATTGTTTGATTGGAGGACAGGTAGGCATTGCCGGTCACCTGGTCATTGGAAACAACGTACGAATCCAGGCGCAGTCGGGGGTTGGTAAAAACATTAAGGATGCGGAAGTGGTGCAGGGCAGCCCGTCGTTCGGATTCAGTGATTTCAGCAAATCCTATGTACATTTTAAAAATCTGCCTAAAATGGCAAATGAGATAGATGACCTAAAAAAAACCTTAAACAAATCAAATTAAAATGGTTAAACAAACAACCATAAAAG
>CAZLWZ010000321.1:0-2588 GCA_964563275.1 uncultured Flavobacterium sp. | reverse complement strand
ATATTCGAAAACTCATCCATAATACACGCATCGAGCGTCACATTTCCATCGCGATCGGGACGGCCTCCGTAACCAACGCTGCGTTCGTTAGGATCGCCTTCGGGAATTCGGACACCGGCTTCAACAGCATCGAGCGCTCGGCCATTGGCAGATAAAACTTTCCACGCCGCGACATTGGCTGGCATGCCAAAATTCCATGTAGAGAGAACGACGGGCCTACGAGCGGATGATGGCTTGACGGGAACGTCATCTTGCGAGTCGACGAATAGATGAGTTGCGACCGCGACAGATGCGAGTGCTGATGTCCGGATGAAATCTCTTCTGCTTGACATATTACTAGTTTAATAAAACTTCTTCTTTACTTCCGTATTATTTTCCTGACGGTTGAATTTACGCCAGCACTAAGTTTGACGGTGTAGATACCCGAAGGCAACTGGCGAAGGTCAACCGTCACCAGCCGCTCAGTGCCCCGATGCCACGCCGACTGTATTTGCCTCCCCAGCGCGTCAAAGATTTCCACATGCAGTTCCCCAGCGACGGGCTGATCCCACGAGATGTTAACTTCTCCATCAGTTGGGTTGGGATATACTACATAATCTAATTTACTGAAGTTTTGAGTGCTCAACGGCGTGTAAAATAATCGGGCAACAAAACTGTTCATAAGGGACGTCAATTGAAGTACGTGGCTTCCGAATATGACCTGAGGATCTCTAAATGAACCGGCGATGTAAATCTCATTCGGGCTCAACAGTGCTATTGAGGGTAAGCAATTGATTTCTACCACGCTTGCGCCTCGTGCCCAGAGCGCGTTTCCACCGGCACTATACTTCGTTACGAACAATGTACCATTCGGACTTGCCGACTGAAGCGTAACATTTCCGAAAGCAACATTGTTTCCGCTAAAAACCCCGGTTACATATAAATTTCCTTCAGAATCAACCTCAGAACTTGTAACGTTACTATAACTTCCAAATGCTGATCTCGCCCAGAGAGCGTCGCCGTCGGAATTATATTTTACGATAAACATCATGGCGCCGGTAATGCTTGAAACCACGTGCTCACCGAAAGTCAACGTATCTCTGAAGGAACCGGAAAAAAATGAATTTCCTTCATCATCCACAGAAATTGTCCGGACACGGTTGTTCGAGTTTACCGAAGAAGAAGTTCCGGTCCTCGCCCATTGAAAGTTGCCGTTTACGTCGTACTTAACCATGAAAGTATTGTGATTTGCACCGGTCTTGGGCAAAACCGTATCATCAAATTGTATCCATGCATTGGCAAAACCTCCGCCTGAAAAGACATTACCGTCAGAGTCGACCGCAATATCAAAAGGAACTACGGGGAAAGGAGAATCTGGTGGCGTCACTGAACTCTTCGCCCATAGAATAGTACCCTCGGGATCGAATTTCGCAACAAAACTTACAGCGTTATTCAGTAATGGATCGAAAACGTCGTTGGTAAGGGTTACAGTATCGAAGTTAAGTGCCGTTTCATGAAAATATCCCGCCATATAGATGTTTCCCGTGGGGTCGGATTTAATTTTCTCAATGGTATAGCGGCTTTCAAAATCGCCGGGCGCTTTAACCCATAAAATATTGCCGTCGGTATCGTATTTTGCAACAAACTCACGATTAGCAAATGGATTAACCGCGTTTAGTGTGGTACCACCTAAAGTAAGTTCACCACCAAAACGGCCTGCGACATATAAAATATTACCGGATAAAGTGACAGATACTACAAAGTCGTGTCGCTGTCCGCCGATGGTACGAACCCATTGTACCTGCCCCGCCGAATTTTTTTTTATGATATAAATATCCTGATAATTTTCACTTTGATTATAGATAGTCTCAGAACCGATGGTCATTGATGGAGCATCGAAATTACTTGCCATGTACGTATTACCCTCGGCATCTACAGCGATGTCCTGAATGCTGCCGTTCGCTGCATGATAATTCGTGGCCCAGTCCCAGGAGGGAACTTGCGCAGATGTATTTACAAATATAACGAGTCCGATTACCAGAAATAATTTATTCATAGGAGAAGTTTTATGTAAAGCAAAAGCCCCGCGTGCGGGGCCTTGAAATACTTATTTTATTTTTGTCTTTTCAGTTCGTCAAGCTTTTTGTTGACCTCAGCTTCGGTGCCTTCAAAAACTTTGGTATCGACGGTACCATCGGTTGTAGTCGTCACAATCGATTGCACATTTCCATCGGCGTCTTTCGTAGTTTCGATCCTGATTTCACGGTTTACATCAGCTTGGGCAGGAATCCCGGCTTCGGTGACTTCGAGAACCTGAACTTCTTCGCGGACTTCAGTAACTGCATCATGTCCGCCTAAAATTGGCGCGATCACCAATCCGATCAAACACGTCAATTTAATCAAAATGTTCATCGACGGACCCGAAGTATCCTTAAACGGATCACCAACCGTGTCTCCGGTTACGGCCGCTTTATGCGCATCCGATCCTTTATAGGTCATTTCGCCGTTGATCATAACGCCTGCTTCAAATGATTTTTTAGCATTATCCCAGGCACCACCGGCGTTGTTTTGGAACACCGCCCATAGAACACCTGATACCGTTACACCCG
>CAZLWZ010000320.1:0-2590 GCA_964563275.1 uncultured Flavobacterium sp. | reverse complement strand
GGGAGGGCGCCAAAGTTGACCACTGCTTCCTTTTCAAGAATTTGATAATCAAGATCGGCAAGGACTTCCTGCAGCACCTCATTAAGATTTGTCTTCTGATGCACAACAGCTGCCGAAAGCCTTGAATATTCGAGCAGGTCCGAAATTAGCTTCGTCATTCGCTGTGCCGCGCTGAGGGTGCGCTCGCTATAGTGTTTGGCTTTGGTATCATCGGGCAGATACTGGTCCTGGATAATTTTGGTGAATATCTGAATTTTCCGCACAGGCTCTTTAAGGTCGTGCGACACCACCCATGCGAACTGCTGTAATTCGTGGTTCCTGAATTCTAGCTCATCATTTTTATCGATCAGCTCGCGTGTCCTTTCGGTGACAATCTCCTCGAGCTGTTCATTCGCAAGTTTTTGCTGCTGAATATTGGTTAGGGTCCCCACCCATCGGCTGATCGTATTGTTGTTTTTGACGGGAACGATCTTCATTATGAAATAGGTAAACTCGCCGGTCTTCAGGTGGCGCATCCTGATTTCGGCCATATATTCCTCACCGCGGCGGATGCTGTCTTTCCAGGATTCGAAGGTCGCGATATCATCCGGGTGTACTTCGGGAAACTCAGTCGCAGTCGCGGCATAATCATACCAGTGATCATTGACAATTTCTTTATTTCCTTCTTCTTTCAATGCGAATGATATTTCCGGAAGCGAACTCAGCACCGATCGGAATTCATCAATCTGATGTGCCAGCTCTTCCTGCGCTTTTTTGCGGATCTCTATCTCGCCCGACAATACATCTCGTATTTTCTTAAGCTCCTGCTGCTGCTCGTAAAGCTTCAGAAAGGTTTTTACCTTCAGGATAAAAAGATCGGGATCGACCGGCTTGGTGACATAATCGACACCGCCGGATTCATAACCCCGTGATATAAATCGTTTTTCTTTGCTGACAGCCGACAGAAATAAAATCGGGATATCCTTGGTACGGCTGCTGCCAGCAAGCGTCTCGGCAACTTCAAACCCGTCCATACCGGGCATCTGCACATCGAGGATCACCAGGGAGTATTCCTTCTTCAGTATTTTCTTTAAAGCTTCTTCACCTGAATCGGCCGACTCTACATCGAGGCCGTGCAACTCAAGAACTTTCCGGAGTGCCACCAGGTTAGCCGGAATATCATCGACAATCAGGATCATATAAAACTCGGTAAATTAGTAGTAAGGCAGCGCATACAAACAATACAGGTTATGACGCAGCACCATGGCAGATGAGCATCCAGCCAGACGAAATAGGGCCTGCTGCAATATTGTGGCTGATTTGTAAATGTAAGTCGGGTCACCCCCAAAAATAATAAAAAGTTGCAAGAGTACAAACGCAAAGCAACTACTCTTACTTCGATTACGCGTGTTTACCACCATATATGGCGGCTGAGGCATCGGAAATTTTGCAGCAGCACACCACAGTGCCTGCCACAGTACAGCCCTATCGCTAACTGAGTTGGCGATAGCGGACTGACACCAAAACGCATCGTCAATGAAAATGTGAGATAAAAAAAACCCGCTCGGTTGAGCGGGTTTCATATTAAAAAAATGGAGTGCCTTAGTTAATGACCTTTTTCGAAACCGTGCGGTTATCGTCAGAGGTTACCTGTACAATCAATACCTGCTTAGTACTTCCTGCATTGATGCTGGTTTCGTTAGCATTAATATTGTTTTTCTGTGCGATCAGACTTCCGCGGATGTCAAACACTTTTACCGAAGCAATTGTTGTGCTTCCGGCGTTGATGTGGATGTTGCCGCCCTGTTTGATTGCGATCACCCCGTTTGCATCGAATACAGGATTTGCTGTATTCAACGGCATTTCATAAAGCAGTTCAAAACGGTCATTAAAATTACCTGCTTCAGTAGCGAAAGTATAATCAGCTGCTTTAAGGTCGTGTACGATGTTTGTTACGTTATCGCGAAGATAAATATCCTGCCCGTTTTCGAAAACACCTTCCAGTTTATGAATAGAAATTGTAAAACTTCCTGCGTTTGCCGATCTGAAATTCAAAGGAACCACATCAGCCGGATCAAATGGCGCACGGCCCTGGATCACATACTCCTCACCGTTAAGATATGAAGTCAATGCTACCGACGACTCTCCAAAAGAACGTCCATCTGAACTGTCGAGTTCGTTTTGCCCGCCCGGCATGTATGCCACCAGCATCTGGTTGTAAAACTTAGTGCTGCTTCCGACATTTAACCACACGCGGTCTTTTTCTTCAACATCAGCCGACCTGAAGAACGGAGAAAAAGGAGTATCGGCGCTACGCATAGCGTTTGTAAACACCACTTCCTGCGGCGCAGAAACTGCAGAGGTGGCCTGCACGATGAAGCCCTGACCCACCTGGATCATACCGTCCGGAATATCAAAAGTACTGTCTGAAGGTTCTCCTGTTCCGGTACCGCCTGCACTTGTATACGTTGCATAATAAGCTGATACATCACCATTGTCGGCTCCGTTATCGTTATTCCTCCGTCTCCAGAAGTATAATGTACCTTCAAGATTGGGATTACCCGCAAGAAATTCCTCGGCACTCAGCAACGACGGGTACGGATTTCCGATC
>CAZLWZ010000319.1:0-2590 GCA_964563275.1 uncultured Flavobacterium sp. | reverse complement strand
TCCTAAAACCGTATTATGAATCCCGATTATTGCTTTTAAACCAGTATCTTTGTCATGGCAGAACACAATTTGCTCGTGGTTATCGAACGACGGCTGCCCAAAGACAGGGTCAATTTTATGAAGCTCGTGTGGAGTGGTGATTTCTGTAATCATGTTTAAATATTTAGTTGCGACTTTGTCAAAAAGACGTTGCAAAATTAAGACATAATTCAATATATCACACGATATTTTTCGATAAATAGATATTCAATAATTAAGGCTGTCAGCAGGCGACGAATAACCAATTTCAGATTATCATCACTTTTAACAACATACAACTGTTTTCGATATAAGTCGTCATAAAACAATGAAGGAATTACAATATTTAAATAAATACTTCGTAAAATATAAGTATCGTTTTTTATTCGGGATTATCACCACTATTGCTGCGCAAATTTTCACACTTTTTACGCCAAAACTCATAAGTCAGTCTTTTAGCGCGATTGAGGACTATGCTGCTGATCCAGCCGCTAGTACTGCCGTGATCCGCGCAGAATTGCTCGAAAACATCCTGCTGATTATCCTCACCACCATCATTGCGGGATTCCTTACATTCCTGATGAGGCAAACGCTGATCGTGATGTCGCGGCATATCGAATTCGATTTAAAAAACGAAGTTTTTCGGCAATACGAAAAACTGTCCCAAAGTTTTTACAAACAAAACCGCACCGGCGACTTGATGAACCGGATAAGCGAAGATGTTGGAAAAGTTCGAATGTACGTTGGTCCCGCCGTGATGTACACTATAAACACCTTTATCCGGTTTGCCATCGTGATTGTGTATATGTACAACGTGTCGCCCCGACTAACGCTGTACACGCTGTTGCCGCTGCCCATATTATCTTATGTAATATTTAAACTCAGCACCGAAATCAACATAAGAAGCACCGTCTTCCAGCAATATATGTCGAAAGTATCGAGTTTTTCACAGGAGATTTTTTCAGGAATCCGGGTTGTAAAGGCGTATTCTTTAGAAGATCAGCATCAGCAAAACATGGTTGATCTGTCGCACGAAAGCAAAGCCAAGAGCATGAGCCTTGCCAAAGTCCAGTCGCTGTTCGGGCCATTGATGATCGCTCTGATTGGTGTCAGCAATCTTGTGGTAATCTATTTTGGCGGGATGATGTATATCGACGGGCGAATCGCAAACATCGGAATCATTGCCGAATTTATTTTATACGTCAATATGCTGACATGGCCTGTCGCGTCCCTTGGCTGGGTTTCCTCAATGGTACAGGAGGCCGAAGCATCGCAAAAACGAGTTAACGAATTTCTCAAAATAGAACCCGAAATACAAAACAATAATCAGGAAGAAACTACAATACATGGCGCTATCGCTTTCAACAACGCCGATTTCGTCTATGAAGATACCGGAATCACGGCACTGCATGATGTGTCATTTACCGTGAACAAGGGCGAGACATTGGCGATCCTTGGCAAAACCGGGTCGGGCAAATCAACCATTCTTTCACTTATCAGCCGTCTTTACGACGTGACCGGCGGAAGCATAACAGTTGATGCCACGCCCATACAAAATGTCAACCTGAACAATCTACGCGACTGCATCGGGTTTGTTCCACAGGATGCTTTTCTATTCTCTGACTCGATCAAAAACAACATTAAATTCGGCAATGAAAATGCATCCGACGACGAAGTAATCAATGCTGCTAAACTTGCCGTCGTACATGATAATATAACGGCTCTTTCCCTTCAATATGAAACTGTTCTTGGCGAACGCGGAATCACTTTGTCGGGCGGGCAAAAGCAACGCGTGTCGATCGCACGCGCATTGATAAAAAACCCGAAAATTCTGCTGCTCGACGACTGTCTTTCGGCCGTTGACACAGAAACCGAAGAAGCGATCCTGAACAACCTTCTGGAATTCTGTAAAGATAAAACTACCATTATAGTAACGCACCGCGTTTCATCGGCTCGCAATGCCGACAAAATCATTATTCTCGAAGCCGGAAAAATAATCCAGCAAGGAACTCACAATCAACTTGTAAATCAGCCGGGGTATTATAAGGAACTATACCTGAAACAACTTTCGGAAAAAGATTTGACCTAGATATTGTTTTATATTTCATTTTTTACCATTTTTGGACTGGAGATTAAACAAATATAATTGAGAGAACGATCATGAGAGAAAACGATTTACTGGAGAAAGAGGAAATTTTTTCCAAGGTTTTAAGAGCAGGACGAAGAACATATTTCTTTGATGTCCGGGCTACCAAAGCCGATGACTATTACATTACGATCACCGAAAGTAAAAAATTTACCGAGGAAGATGGCTCCTTTCATTTCAAGAAACATAAAATCTATTTGTATAAAGAAGATTTTGCCGCGTTTTCCGAAATCCTAAACGACATGACTTCTTATGTGCTTAACCAGAAAGGTGAAGAAGTTATCTCAGAACGTCACCAAAAGGACTTTAAAAAAGAATTTGCCGCTGCAATGAAACCTCTTGAAGAAATTCCGGCAGCGAGCAGTTTTACAAATATAGATTTCGAGGATATCTAATGATAAAATAATGTGGAAGTCCGGAGCTACG
>CAZLWZ010000318.1:0-2598 GCA_964563275.1 uncultured Flavobacterium sp. | reverse complement strand
CTCAAACAAATGGCAAACGTAAAGCGTATTCCGGAAATTCTAGAGAAATTAAAATAGTATGTCTAAGAAAATTATTAAAGATTTTTATAAGTCGGATGCCTTGATTAACCGCGAGGTCCTCGACGGATTCCTTCATGCCGAAGTCATCCTGGACTGGCACAGCAGCAAAGGCTTTCTGCAATTACGACGAGATGAATTGCTGAACATGGCGCATGAACTTAGCCGTGCCTACGAGCACTCAAGGGTGAAAATCAGCCATGTGCTAGGCGATGGGCCGTTAGTATCACTTCGGTATTCACACTATGTGAAGACCGTTGAAAATCCACGCGAGGAAATGCTTACAGCGCATTTTATGGTTATCTGGGAATTGAAAGACGGCAAATTGTACCGCGGTTATCAGATGAGCCAGTTACCCTAGGACTGCCGTTTTATAATTGAGAAGTATTTAATAAATCAAAATCTTATTTCTGATTTCAGTAGAAGAATTGTGGCTAAAGCGTTATTTTTGCTTTGCGAATTAAAAATAAATTAAAAAATATAACATGAGTGTTTTAGTTAATAAAGATTCTAAAATCATCGTTCAGGGTTTTACAGGTAGTGAAGGTACTTTCCACGCTTCTCAAATGATTGAATACGGCACGAACATCGTTGGTGGCGTAACTCCGGGCAAAGGCGGGAGCGAACATTTAAACCGACCGGTTTTCAACACCGTAAAAGATGCGGTGGAAAAAGCAGGTGCCGATACCTCGATTATTTTTGTGCCGCCGGCATTTGCAGCCGATGCCATTATGGAAGCAGCCGATGCAGGAATAAAAGTAATCATTACCATTACCGAAGGTATTCCTGTAGCCGACATGATTAAAGCTTATGAGTATTTAAAAAATAAAGATTGTCGACTGATCGGACCAAACTGTCCGGGCGTAATTACACCTGAAGAAGCCAAAGTAGGTATTATGCCTGGGTTTGTTTTCAAAAAAGGAACTGTCGGTATCGTGTCTAAATCTGGTACATTGACCTATGAAGCTGCGGATCAGGTTGTAAAGCAAGGCCTTGGAATTACGACAGCCATTGGAATTGGTGGTGACCCGATTATTGGAACCACTACCAAAGAAGCAGTCGAATTGCTGATGAACGATCCCGAAACAAAGTGTATCGTTATGATAGGTGAGATTGGTGGCCAATTGGAAGCCGATGCCGCAAAATGGATTCAGACCGACGGCAACAGAAAGCCGGTAATTGGTTTTATCGCCGGAGAAACCGCGCCTAAAGGCCGAACAATGGGTCATGCGGGAGCAATCGTTGGCGGTGCCGATGATACTGCGGAAGCTAAAAAGCGAATCATGCGTGAATGCGGAATCCACGTAGTTGATTCTCCTGCAGAAATTGGTAAAAAAGTCAAAGAGGTTCTGGGTTAAGAACAAAAGAATAACGAATTAAAAGCCACTTCCGTAGTGGCTTTTCTTTTAATATTAGATTTCTTACCTTGCCTCCAAAAAATTTAATGAAGAAACTTTACACGTTTTTACTTCTTGGAATATTTTTTAAGATATCCGCCCAAAATATAAATATACCTGACCCAATTTTTAAGGACTATTTAGTCAATATAACTGCTGAGGATTCGGTGGCATTTAACGAAAATGATTTGCCTATTCTTCTAGATAGTAATGGTGACGGCAATATTCAATTAAATGAAGCGCTGAATGTCAAACAATTACATATTTTAAACGTTAATGCAACTTCAGTCGTAGGGATAGAAGCTTTTACTAATTTAGTGCATCTTGACATTCATTATGTTCCAATTTCATCACTTGACATAAATCAATTGTCTAATTTGATTTCACTTTCGCTCGATGAAATTAGTCTTTCCTCCATTAATTTGGCTGGGCTGACAAATCTGGAAGCATTATATATCAGTGATAGCAACTTAACGCACCTTGATGCCAGCATGCTTCCGAATCTTACCGATCTTATCTGTAACTTTAATGATCAACTAGCATCCATTAATGTAAGTAACCTGCCCCTGCTTGAAGTTCTTCATCTCAATTATAACGATTTTGACGCACTGCCTGCTGGGGATTTCGCAAACCTAAGACAGTTGTACATAAATAACAATAATCTGTCATCCATAGATTTAACAGGATTTCAAAGTTTGGAATGGGTAATGATCGACAATAATAATATTTCTACGGTCGACTTCACGCCGGTTAGTAATACCTTAAGATCGATACATTGTGGCGGTAATCCAATGACTACAATTGATGTTAGCATGTTACCACTTCTCTGGAGACTGGATTGCCGCGAAAGTCCAGAGTTAACAACGATCTTCGCTAAGAACGGCAGCACCGAATTTTTACCCATCATAGATTTACCGAATCTCGAATATATTTGTGCAGATGATGCCGACATTGATGAAATTCAACAAGCATTATCAGCTGCAAATATGACCGAGGTCGCACTTAATTCGTATTGTTCGTTTTTGCCCGGAGGTGAATTTTTTTCGATTCAGGGAAATGTCAATATTGTAGGCAACAATGGCTCGTGCAGTGTCCTCACGAATGAAATTCCAAATTTTAAATTAGCGATTTCAGACGGATTTAA
>CAZLWZ010000317.1:0-2604 GCA_964563275.1 uncultured Flavobacterium sp. | reverse complement strand
TTTGCCATCGCCATGAACAATGGGAGACTTTCCGGCTTTCAGCGCTTCAATAAATTCGGGACCATAACTTTCGAGAAAATAACTGTCACTACCGCCCGAAAAGCTAAACTGTCCTTTAATTAAGAACAACAGCACGAACACGCCTAGGACGGTACCTGCCGACTTGTATAAAGCGACCAATCTGTTTTCCTTAGCTAAATGAAAGAAACTTTGTAGTCCCATGATTGCGAGCACAGGTACGCATAGCTCCAGTACAACCTGAATCGACGAAACAGCCCGGAACTTGTCGTACAACGGAACATACCCGATGAAGAAGTCGGTCAACAACGGGAAGTTCTTGCCCCACGACAACATCAGTGACAGGACTGCTCCAGCCAAAAACGCATATTTAATCTTTCGTCTGTCGATAAATAAAGCCAGAACTGCAAGAAAGAAAACCACCGCGCCTATATATGCCGGAGCCGCAACAATGGGTTGAGTGCCCCAGTAGGTTGGCATCGATGAAATCGCATCTTTAGCGTAATTATCCGGGATTCCCTGACTGATCAGAAACTCATACATCCGGCTGTCGGTCGTTAGCGACTCGGCGTTTGATCCGCCAAACAGGCGTGGTGCTAGCAGGTTAAAGCTCTCGGCAATCCCATAGCTGTATTCGGTAATGTAATCGTAATCCATTGACATTGAGGTGTCGTTGGGCGATCCGTCGGGCTTAAAGGTCAACTCGCTTTTGCCGCGGATACTAAAATCGGCATACTCGGCAGTAGCTAATAAATTCGACGCATTGGCTCCTACGGCCAACACACCGGCCACTATAAAAGTGGCAACTGCATAGCCAAGGGTTTTGAAGTCTTTTAATCGGACATATTTGTAGATATAAAATATCGAAATCACCAAGATTAAAATCAGCAGATAATACGTCATCTGGAAGTGATTTGCACTGATTTCAAGCGCCGCGGCAAATAATGTGAGTAGTCCGCCCCAAAGATAATACCTCCGGAATACCAGGATCACCCCGGCCACTACCATCGGCATATATGCTATCGCATGTGCTTTGGCATTATGCCCGACACCCAGAATGATGATCATATAAGTCGAGAACCCAAAAGCGAGTGCCCCGAAGAACGCCTTTAGCGGATGAATCCTCAGCACGAGCATCAATGCGTAGAAGCCGATGAAATACAGAAACAGATAATCGGCTGGCCGCGGAAGGAACCGCAGCATGGTATCCAGCTTTTTAATGTAATTGTGTGGATAATATGCCCCCAATTGATAGGTTGGCATCCCTCCAAAAGACGAGTTGGTCCAGTACGGTTCGGTATCTTCGGCTGCACGGAAATCATTTTGCTCCTTCGCCATACCGATGTACTGCGCGATATCGGACTGTTGAATTTTCTTTCCCTGTAATACAGGATAAAAGTAAACCAAAGAAATTATAATAAAACCCAGAACAGCAAACAGGTGCGGGTAAAGCCGTGAATATTGTCTCATAAATCGCTTCTGTAATAAGAGCCAAAAGTAGCTAAAAAAAAGCATCCGGCTATGACAGCGGATGCAATGGAGATATTTTAATCGAGTTCTTCGTAGTCGACATATTCGCCAACCTTCTTCTTTTCTTTGGATTTCGCTGCCTTTGAGGTGTCTATATGCACCTCACCACTTGCACGGGTTTCCTGCCGGTATTGCTGCGAGTGCTGTTGCTGAAAGTTTCTGGTTGCTTTATGGACCGCTCTTTTTAAAAGTATCGGCAGCAGGATCCGCGCCAGGAATTTGAATAAATACCAAAAGACGATAATGTAAAAAAGCGTTTTAATAAACCCGTTGAAAGACGCGGTCTCCATAGAAGATAAATTTTGTCCAAAATTAGTAAAAGCGGCGGTGAAAATTGGATAATCGTTCTTAAATAAATAATAAAAATAGTACATTTGGGTATTGCAAATCTGCCAAAGCACACCGTATGACTCCACTCAATAAAGTTATTGCACTGACCGTCTTGATGTTTTCTTCTTCAGCATATTGCCAATATACCGACGTTATCAACTCCAATCGGCCGGGACGATCGATGTCAGCTTTTTCAGTCGGTCAAACGGTGTTTCAAACTGAGTTCGGAGTGTATGGCGTGAGAGAAAAACACGACCTGCTTCACACCGAGACAAAGGGATTTGGATCTGAAATAAGCCTGCGTTACGGCGCATTTTTAGAACAGCTTGAGTTGATAGTTGATATTGATTACCGAAGCGACAAGGTGCAATATCCTAATTATGAATCTAAAAGGAGCGGTTTCCGCCAAACGGTCCTGGGCGCGAAATACTTGTTTTACGATCCGCACAAGAAAAGGATGAACGAAAAACCTAACCTGTACAGTTGGAAGGCCAATAATAGTTTTTCCTGGAAAAGGCTCATTCCCGCAATCGGGTTTTATGCAGGAGCAAACATCAACCTGGGCAACAATGAGTTTACATTCAAAGAAGATCCGTCCATTTCTCCGAAACTGATGCTGATTACCCAAAGTCAGTTTGGAAAGAATGTTTTCGTCACAAATATTATATCGGAAAGGCTGAACAGCGATTTCCCGACCTGGTCTTACATCGCGACACTAACACACGG
>CAZLWZ010000316.1:0-2647 GCA_964563275.1 uncultured Flavobacterium sp. | reverse complement strand
ATCAGCGAAGAACTTGAAAACAATGATGAGGTAACCGGAATCTACGGCGATTTAACACGTCCCGGCGAACCAATGAAAATCGGCTCGCGGCATCCGATATCGCTTGTTAAAAACCAAATCATCGACATATTTTCGAACATTGGTTTCAACGTTTCCGAAGGTCCCGAAATTGAGGACGACTGGCACAACTTTACCGCATTAAATTTACCCGAATACCATCCGGCGCGCGACATGCAGGATACGTTTTTCATCCAGACGAATCCCGATGTGCTGCTTCGGACACACACGTCGTCGGTTCAGGTGCGCTACATGGAAAACACGAAGCCGCCAATCCGCACAATTTCTCCGGGACGCGTTTTCCGCAATGAAGCCGTTTCGTCGCGTTCGCACTGCATTTTTCATCAGGTCGAGGGACTGTACATCGACAAAGACGTATCGTTCGCCGATCTGAAGCAAACACTATTATATTTCACAAAGGAAATGTTTGGAAAATCGAAAATCCGCCTTCGTCCTTCATATTTCCCGTTCACCGAGCCAAGTGCTGAGGTTGATATTTATTGGGGGCTCAAAACCGAAACTGATTACCGCATCACCAAGGGAACCGGCTGGCTGGAAATCATGGGCTGCGGAATGGTCGATCCAAATGTTTTGAAGAACTGCGGCATCAACGCCGACGAATACAACGGTTTCGCCTTCGGAATGGGCATCGAGCGCATCGCCATGTTGCTGTACCAAATCGGCGACATCCGCATGTTCTACGAAAACGATGTGCGTTTCCTCGAGCAGTTCCGATCTAGTATTTAATTTTTTTAGAAGCTGTTTCCGGCTTTACGCTGTATCTTTTATAAGCGGGCCGGTTGCACCTTGCCAGCTTATAAAAGGATGCCGCTGCAATCCGGGCTAGGGCCGTTGGCGTAAATCAAAAATCCAATGAAAAAAGATATAGTTATCCCAAAATCAGAAAACGTCTTTCTTGCTGCCGTGTCCGAATGGAGCGACGACTTCATGGAAAAAGTGTGGAATGTGTACCTGATCAATGACAGCGATTTCGATCTCGATGGCGTGATGGTGGTCTCCAAAGCTTTCGGAAGCGTAGATGGCGAGATGAAAAAATCATCGATGCTGCGGCACGCTTTCGAAAAAATCCCGGCCGTTTCATCGGCAAAAGTCGAAATGATCGAGAAAAGTCTGCTGAAACTAAACAACGAGTTTATGGTAACTTATTTTATCGGAAACACGTTATACGACCGCAAATTCATATTCCGCGCAGGATCGGTTACTGACGACGCGACACAGGAATTGCCGGTAATGTTTGTCAACGGCGTTCTTCTGACCTAATCGAGCTTGTCCGTTAGTTTTTTGAATACTTTCTTGGCATCCTGGCCTTCGTACAGAATTTGATAAACAGCGTCGATTATGGGCGTTTTAGCGCCGTATCCCTGATTGAGTTCATAAGCGCTTTTGGCGGCATAATAACCCTCGGCAACCATGCTCATTTCCATCATAGCTGATTTTACCGTATATCCTTTGCCAATCATGTTGCCAAACATCCGGTTTCGGGAAAAAACAGAATAACCTGTCACCAATAAGTCGCCTAAGTAAGCCGAATCATTGATGTTGCGCTTCATCTTGTGGACTTTCTTGATGAACTTTTTCATCTCCCGTATCCCATTGCTCATCAAAACCGACTGGAAATTATCGCCATAACCAATTCCGTGTGCTATTCCCGCTGCGATCGCGTAGATGTTCTTTAGCATCGCCGCATATTCAGTCCCGATGATGTCATCAGAAATTTTAGCTTTGATGTAATTTCCCGATAAATGATTGGCCACGATACGAGCTTTTTTGCTGTCGCCGCAAGCGATCGTCAGGTACGACAATCTTTCGAGCGCAACTTCCTCGGCATGGCATGGGCCGGTTATTACGCCAATATTCTCCAATGGAATGTCGTACTTTACATTAAAGTGTTCGCCCACGATTAAACTGGTTTCCGGAACGATACCTTTTATGGCTGAAAAAATCACCTTTCCCTGAAGGCTTTCCGATAGCTTTTGAAGTTCGCCGTTTAGAAAAGCTGATGGTATCGCAAAAATCAGAATATCGGCATATTTAACCGCTTCGTTAATGTCGCTGGTCAAAAATAATTTTTCGGTATGAAATTCAACCGAACTTAGGTAATTCGGATTGTGATAATATTTCTTTATATGGTTAATCGCATCCTCGTTGCGCATGTACCAGCAAATCTGGTCCACGTTCTCACATAACATTTTCGCAATTGCAGTTGCCCAGCTACCGCCGCCGATCACGGCAAATTTAGGAGTATTGGTCATGGTAGAATATTTAGGTCAAAAGTAACCATTTTAGCGTAGGATTAAAAGCCTAAGTAGCAGTTATCGCAGTGATGGCAGTACTTCGCGCTCCAATAATAATTTTAACTTAATTTTATGATTTCCAGCACAATGCGCATGAAGTTCATACGTTATTTAAGTGTGCCTGAAGTTACCAAAATAGTATACAGGTACTGAAGATATAAAAAGTTAGTTAAATTTTGTTTTTGGTGTTTTGAGAAAGGCGCTTTTGAATTATTTCAGAAGCGCCTTTCGATTTTTATTGATCGTAGGCGAGTGTCACGATTTCTTTTACTTTT
>CAZLWZ010000315.1:0-2659 GCA_964563275.1 uncultured Flavobacterium sp. | reverse complement strand
GGCACGCCATGGGTGGCCCATCGGGTGTGGCCCATGCCGATCGTTCCCGTGGTTGAAATACCAAGAAGCGACTTCTGCTCGAGATCGGAAACTTTACCTTTGGTCTTTGAGATCTTGAGTTCGTCATCATAAAGCATGATTCCTGCACTGTCATAACCTCGGTATTCCAGTCTTTTTAATCCTTTAATCACTACCGGATAAGCATCCCTATAACCGATATAACCTACAATTCCACACATATACTAGTCGTTATTAATAGTTGGCTCTGTATAATATATCTCCAAACGTGCCCGCTTGTCATAATCCGGGTCGCCCATCGGAATGTTGCTGCCATACAAAATGGTTCCTACCGGACTTACAACTGACGCTGTTGGTATATAATTATTTAATTCCGTATTATCGGCTTTAAGTTTTGCCATGGATACCGTACCAATATTTTCGGTTACCGACAGGCCAAGCCGTACATAAGTAGAATCCTGACGAACAAGGCTGCGCACATAGTTAGTGATCCTTATTTTATATTTTGTGCCTCTTCCGTCGGCAGATTTTTCCAGGATGCCACCAAATATGCCTTTATTATACTTTATGTTCGAACTTGTAGTATTGTCGTAAGCGTAATCGAGAATCTGTCTTTTGTTCGGGATGTCGTACAAATATATCCGGTTTGGTTCAGGCGCTGGACTTCCCGTCCCTTCGCTGCCCATAGCCTGACGATCAACGTAGAACGTCAAACTCGCTTCGTTGATCAGCCAGTTATTTGCCCGTATTTCATCGAGCTGATCCGGTATACCGTTGCCGTCAGCATCTGTAGTTCCAAATATATCGATCGTTGCGACCGAGCCTTCGCCGCCTTTAAGGAATAATCGGGAATGTCCCGTTTCTGAAAGGGGTTGAGACAACGCATTTTGGTAAGTGTCGGACAAGTCATTCTCGAGCAGGCTGACCCGGTTTCCAGCCATATTCAGGACAATACTTAAATCTTTATTTGCCGTAGTGGTACCTGCCGAGGTTGTTGTCGTAATATCGGCTTTGTATTTTATAGTGATGGTCCCGGCACTGAAGTCCAGCATTGCTAGTGCCCCCGGCGCAGTTCCAGAATCATCGACCTTAAAATAAAGTCCGCGGAAGTAATTCTTAAAAGCATTGTTGCTCTGCAAATGGGACGGGGCAGCCTCCAAAATGTGGGTTTTGAAGTATTGCTGATCCAGTTCGAGCCGCATTTCGGGCTTAGATCTGACAGTCGATTCCTCACCCTCGCTGTTCACCACAGTATCTTCACGTTCTGCAGGACTAAAGAAAAACTGTTCATTCTCGCTACTTGGGCCGTTGTTCAGTACTGTCGGATGTTTTACGGCATCGATATCGGCATTCTGATCCGAATAATATTTCTGCACGACCTGCGTCTCTCCTTCGTGCGCGATGTCTCCCAGAAAATAACCTGATCTGTAGACTTTCAGATCAATCTTCGCCTGATTGGAACCCAATATGGAATCAAGTTCATAAATTTTCGTGCCGTCGGCATTGTTTGTTACGACATGGCTAAAATAAGGAACCGACAGCGTAACGCTCTCCATCTGAATATTCGTACCAATATTCGGATTCGGGGTTTTCAATTCCAACTGCGTCACAAAATGAGCCTTGGTCTTGCCGAACACCGGATTATCGTATATCCCTAGCGGATTTAGAGGGAGGTTATTCGACTGGACCGGCCCGGTACCAACCGTATTGGCAACTATTTCACGTGTGTCACGATTAAAATTGTAATGGTCGTCCCCTATTATGTCAGCGCCGATCTCGTTAAAATCTTTGTCGCACGAAATAAGCAGTAGTGCCGTAAGTCCCAGCACTACTTGATTGAAATAAAAATTCTTGCGCATTTTATGTTTTAGTAATGGTTTATTAAAGAACCGTATTCTTGTAGAAGTTTGTATACGCCTCAGCAAACCGTTCTTTCGGCTGGAAAGGTAAAAAAGGTTTTTCCGACGATTCTATAAATTGTGTTAAACTTGGAGACAGGTTTTCTGAAGCAATAATTACGGCATCAGACTGGCTGACAGTAGCTTTAATTATATTCTCGTAGTTCGGTGTCTCGAGGTATGAAATCGCTTCATCGGGGATTCCGTCAAATTGAACCTTCTTGATCATTTTCATGTCGAGTGTCCCCTCAAAAGACTGACTGTACACCGAGGTCACAATTTTCGTATCCGCAAATAAAGCCTCGTCCTTGTAGTAATGCTTCATGTAGATCGGAAGCATGGCCGCCATCCAGCCATGTACGTGGATAATATCCGGAACCCAATTCAGTTTCTTTACGGTCTCAACAACCCCTTTTGCGAAAAATATAGCGCGTTCATCATTATCTGGATACAGTGCACCTTCTTCATCGGTAAAAGTCGCCTTTCTTTTAAAATACTCGTCATTGTCTATAAAATACACCTGTATTCTCTCTTTCGGTATTGATGCCACTTTAATGATCAACGGCATGTCGAGATCATTGACCACTAAATTCATTCCCGAAAGCCTGATTACCTCATGAAGTTGATGCCTTCTTTCATTAATATTTCCATACCTGGGCATAAATATCCTGATTTGTCCACCCTGATCATTGATCATTTTCGGCACATCGTAAGACATTAAAGAAACCTCGTTTTCAGCCAGA
>CAZLWZ010000314.1:0-2662 GCA_964563275.1 uncultured Flavobacterium sp. | reverse complement strand
AAACAACCCCGTTACTTGATAAATGTGAATACTAATTTAGAAAATAATTTTCATAAAGGACAGGTAAATTTATTTATTGTGATTTATAATTCTTTTTTTTGCGCATTATAATTTGGGCAGATGAAACAGATAGTTCTCTTCGCGTCGGGATCGGGGTCTAACGCCGAAAATATCATCAAATATTTTCGAGACAAAGGCTCTGTCGGCATTGGTGGCGTGTTCTGCAACAACCCGAATGCAGGAGTCATCGACCGTGCCAGAGCGCTCGGTGTTGAGGTTGTCGTCTTTAACAAAGAAGAACTCGGGTCCTCAGTTTTAAATCGGCTTATGCAAATTCAGCCCGACTTGATCGTACTTGCTGGATTTCTTTTAAAATTACCATCCGATTTTATCCGGCGCTTCCCTGACCGGATCATAAACATCCATCCGGCATTGCTGCCAAAATACGGAGGAAAAGGGATGTATGGTATGAACGTACACCGATCGGTTTTGCAGAACAGCGAATTGGAATCCGGAATTTCAGTCCACTATGTAAACGAGCATTACGACGAAGGAAACATTATATTCGCAAAATCGGTCTCAATTGCCGACTGTAGCTCGGCCGAACAAATCGCATCAAAGGTTCAGGCGCTTGAGCACGAGTACTTTCCGACAGTCATTGAACAAATCCTTAATCAGAAACTGTGAACCAGCATCAGGTACATATCTATACCGATGGTGCCGCGAAGGGTAACCCCGGGCCCGGCGGTTATGGCGTGGTGATGGAGTGGGTAGGCAAACCTTATCGCAAAGAATTTTATGAAGGGTTCCGACTTACCACGAACAACCGCATGGAATTGTTAGCGGTAATTGTCGGGTTAGAAAAACTTAGAAACCCCGGGACGTCAGTATTGGTGATTTCCGATTCAAAATATGTTGTGGATTCGGTTTTGAAGAGATGGGTTTTCGGCTGGGAGAAGAAAGGATTTGCAGGAAAAAAAAACCCGGATCTTTGGCAGCGGTTCCTGAGGGTATACCGAAAGCATACAGTAGATTTTAAATGGATCAAAGGGCATAATAATCATCCTCAAAATGAACGGTGTGACCAGCTCGCGGTTATGGCGTCGATGCAGCCGCAGCTTTCAGCAGATGTGTTTTATGAAACGGTGGCAGAGCAGCCAAACCTCTAAGATACTATTGTACCGTCGCTGCAATATGAAACGACAGCGCTATGGGTTATATGCCAGGACTTTCCCAATCTTTAAAAGTACTTCATTCACAGTTTTACTTCCTTAGACTACGTCAGAATGCCGTTAAACAGCAGCAACATCGTTTGCAGAGGCTTTGTTATTCACCTGCGGCTGTTGCTACTTTTCAACTTATGCAGTATCTTTGCCCCCTAATCCGAACCTTCTGAAATGAACAAATTACTGATTGTTGGTACTGTGGCCTTCGATGCTATTGAAACGCCGTTTGGCAAGACCGATAAAATACTTGGCGGGGCGGCGACCTACATTGGCTTGTCGGCTTCATTTTTCAAAATTAAGTCGGCCATCGTTTCGGTGGTAGGAGACGATTTTCCACGGGAATATCTTGATTTGTTATCGTCAAAGAACATCGATTTATCTGCGCTTGAAACGGTGCCGGGCGGAAAGACGTTCTTCTGGAGCGGCCGCTATCACAACGATTTGAATTCCAGGGATACATTGGAAACACAGCTAAATGTTTTAGCAGATTTTGAACCAAAAGTGCCTGAGGCCTATATGGACGCCGATGTAGTGATGCTTGGTAATTTACATCCGCTGGTTCAGAGTAGTGTTTTGGATCAGATGGAACGAAAGCCAAAACTGGTAGTACTTGATACAATGAATTTCTGGATGGACTGTGCCCTTCCCGAGCTGATGGATGTCATCAAACGCGTCGATGTTATCACTATCAACGATGAAGAGGCGCGGCAATTATCGGGTGAATACTCACTTGTGAAAGCAGCAGCGAAGATCCACAAGATGGGACCAAAATATATCGTCATAAAAAAGGGTGAGCACGGGGCACTGCTGTTTCACGACAAGCAGGTGTTTTTCGCGCCGGCATTGCCTCTTGAAGAGGTCTTTGACCCCACAGGCGCAGGAGACACTTTTGCGGGCGGATTCGCGGGGTTTTTAACGCAAAGCGAGAATATTTCGTTCGGTAATATGAAGAACGCGATTATTTACGGCTCCAATTTGGCCTCGTTCTGTGTCGAAAAGTTTGGAACCGAACGCATGATTGGTCTTGAAAACGATGAGGTGGTAGAGCGGCTGCAACAATTCCGCGCGCTGACACATTTCGATATCGACCTGCAATAAAACAACACGCCCCGAAAGGGGCTTTTTTAATCGACAATCAGAAAACAATGAGCGATAAATTACATCATGAGTGCGGGATAGCATTTTTAAGGCTAAAGAAGCCATTGGATTTTTATAGGCAGAAATACGGAACCGCGTTCTACGGTATTCAAAAAATGTATCTCCTTATGGAGAAGCAACACAACCGCGGGCAGGATGGCGCGGGTTTCGCCAGTATTAAGATGGATGTTGAGCCTGGTGAACGCTATATCAGCAGGGTTCGTTCAAATGCTGCGCAGCCAATCCTCGACGTATTCACCCAGATCAACAGCAGAATTAACGAGGAACTTGTTGCCTAC
>CAZLWZ010000313.1:0-2670 GCA_964563275.1 uncultured Flavobacterium sp. | reverse complement strand
CGCGGGCTCTTGTATTTGCCTCGGGCGCCTCCATCATAGTTTTTATTCAAACTCTTATTGCAGTGCTGTTTGCCCGGTATATCGATCGCAATCCTGCTATCGTCGTCACATTACGGGAAGTTGGCCTAGCCGCTTTTACCGCGCTGACTATCTACTTCTTGGTAACCGCCAATCAAGTCCGTCCTGAAAAGACAGAGATCAGACTTCACAGCAAGAAAAGCCGCTTTTTCATGGGCGTGCTTTTGTCGGCGCTAAATTTTTTCCCGATTCCTTTTTACGTTTTTGTCAGCATCACATTAGCATCATACAACTATTTTGTTTTTGAGCATCTGTTTATTTACACCTTTGTGGCAGGATCAGGCATAGGCGCTTTTTTCGCATTCTATTGCTACATCGCCTTCTTTAAGAAAATGGAAACCCGTACGGCTTTTTTGATTAAAAATATGAACTATTTTATTGCGTCGGTCACCGGACTGATCTCTGTGCTTACGCTGATCAACATTCTCGACTATTACCTGCGCCAGCCATGAAAGCAGAGAGTGAGCACTTTTTTGATCGTGTGTATGAAATCGCAAGGCAGATTCCGTATGGCAAAGTAACTTCATATGGCGCGATTGCCAAAGTTTTGGGTTCTGCCAGATCAGCGCGGATGGTTGGATGGGCGATGAATTCATGCCACGGACGTGATGTTCCCGCGCATCGCGTTGTAAACCGCAAAGGTTTGCTCACAGGCAAGCACCATTTCGATGGCATTAACCTGATGCAGCAGCTTTTGGAAAGCGAAGGCGTTGAGGTAAAAAACAATCAAATTACCGACTTCGAGCGTTACTTCTGGGATCCGTCGGAAACTATTTCACCAGACTGATCACAAAACTCGTCACTCCATTTTCAGTATGGTGGGTCAGATGACCGCCATGAGCTTCGATGATATTTTTGGATAAGGTCAGACCAATGCCGGCGCCATCTTTTCTCGTTGTAAAGAACGGCAGGAATATTTTATCCCTGATCTGGTTGTCAATACCTTTTCCGCTGTCTGATATCGTAATCGCGACACGGTTATCGGTCACCGAAGACGTTATTGATATCTGTTTTTCAGTCGCGTCCTGGAGTGCATAAATGCTATTCGTCAGCAGATTGATAAAAACCTGTCCGAGTTGTTTTGGATCGGCCACAAGATCGGGCAAATCGATGTCATTAGTTATTGTGATATGATTATCTGTCAGCATAGGGCGCAGTATCGCAATGCTTTCATTCAGCAATTTCGCGATATTGACTAACTCCCTTTGCGGCGTTGGCAGCATCGTCAGCTTTCTATAATTCTCGACGAAAAACTGCAAGTGGTTGCTGCGGCTGACGATTGTTGATAGACTTTCTCGAATGTCGTGCAGGTCTTCAGCCGATAAATCTTCCTGGCTAACAATTTCGTGCAATGTCTGCGATAACGATCTGATCGGAGTCAGCGAATTCATTAATTCATGCGAAATCACCTTCATCATATTGATCCACGCTTCTTTCTCGCGTTTTTCGATCACGCGCTGGATGCTGTCGATCATGATGATGTAATATTCGGTGCCGAATGACTGGGTTTTTGACGTCTGCAAAATGAACGTCTGCAACTCCTTACCATCAATGCTGATGTTGACCGGAATCTTCATTTCTGCAAAATCCGTTTTGTCGATTTCGTCGCAAAATGACGGAATATGTTTTTTAAGATATTTCCAATGAGTTACCCTTGGTACCGCAAAGGTTTTGGAAAAACAGGAGTTCATCAGGAAAATCTTCCACGAGTCACCATTTTTCTCAAGGATTATCACTCCCGTTTCGACATTGTTCAAAATCGAACTATACACAGCCTCGCGCGAGTTGAGTTGGTGTTGCGTATTCTTAGCCGATTCATACAACCGATACAGATTTTTAAACTGATTCTTTCGGTTAGTTTCCGGAAAGTGTGTCGTGAAGTCGTTGTGCAGTATCGATAGAATTGTCTTATCGTAAAAAAGTAACCGCGTTCGGATGAAATAGTATAATTCGCCCGCAAGCAATACTATCAGAACACCGATCAGCAGCAAATTGTACGGCATGTCCTTAATCGCAAAGAATACGGCCAGACCGGTTAGCATTATAAGCAAGATCGCGCGTATGAAAAGCAGGTTGTAGAATTTCATTTACTGATCTTGTATTTTTCCATCCGCCGGTATAATGCCGCCCGCGAGAGACCGAGTTCATCGGCTGCTTTACTGATATTTCCATCCACGCGACGCAACGTATTTTCGATTGCCGTTTTTTCGATTTCAGAAAGCGGATTGTCATCGGTCGAATGCAGATCAGCAGCACTGATATTCATATCCGAAACCGATATGGCATCGCCATCTGACAAAATCACAGCGCGCTCTATCTTGTTCTCCATCTCCCGAATATTTCCGTTCCACGGATATTGCTCCAGCAGTGCAAGCTGGTGAGGATCAAATTCTATATTTGAATTTCCGTATTTTTCCGCCGTCTGTCGCAGCAGAAATTCAGCCATCGGAATGATATCTTCACGGCGTTCACGCAGGGGAGGCAGCGAAATTTCCATGGTGTTGATGCGGTAAAAAAGATCCTCGCGGAACTTTTTCACGCGAACTTCCGAGCGTATGTCGATATTGGTTGCGGTAATAATCCTGACGTCAA
>CAZLWZ010000312.1:0-2674 GCA_964563275.1 uncultured Flavobacterium sp. | reverse complement strand
GGTATCTCGGATGGGAGCCACAGGATTATGGCAGTTTATGTATCAGACCGGGAAACAATACAACCTGCATATCGATTCCTATGTCGATGAAAGAAGTGACCCGCTTAAAGCAAGTGCTGCAGCCGCGCAATACATGACCAATATGTATCGTATTTTTGGAGACTGGGACCTAGTGCTGGCCTCTTACAACTCAGGGCCGGGCAACGTATCAAAGGCCATCAGAAGATCAGGCGGCCAGCAAAACTACTGGAACATCCGCAAACATCTACCAAAGGAAACACAGGGTTATGTCCCCGCATTCCTGGCGACGATGTATATCTATGAATATCGCAAAGAGCACGGCATCGAGCCGCAGCGTGCGCTAGTAAAGCATTTTGATACCGATACCGTGATGGTAAAAAGAGAATTATCGTTCAAACAAATTTCAGATTTGCTCGATATACCGGTATCACAGTTGCAGGTATTGAACCCTTCGTATAAAATTAATACTGTTCCTGTTTATGCCGATAAGAATCATTATATCAGGCTTCCACTGGACAAGATTGCAATTTTCACCTCTAATGAAGACAAAATTTATGCGTATGCCGATTTTGAGTCGAATCAGCGTGAAAAGCCATATTTTGCTGCGACCACTGCGGTTGCTACGACTGATTCAGGAGAGCGTGTAATCACATCGACAAAGTATCATAAAATCCGCCGTGGCGAAAGTCTGGGGGTAATATCGAACAAATACGGTGTTTCAGTAGCCGATTTGAAACGCTGGAACGGACTTCGCTCTAACATGATCACCGCAGGAAAATCACTGAAAATAGTCACCTCAAGACGTGCTCCGGTTAAAACTGAGCCTGTGCAGGAAACAGCTATTGCAAAAACAGAGGACAAAAACGCAGATGAGGAAAAAACATCCCATCAGCACTACATCGTGAAAACGGGTGATAAGCTCACTAGCATCGCCAAGGAGCACGATGTCACTGTCGCAGAACTTATGGAATGGAACGAACTGGAGGACAAAAACATTAAGCCAAACAGTAAGTTGATTGTCTCTGCGGTTGCGGCCTCGGATAAAGATGACTTGAAAGATATAGAATATACGGTGCAGAAAGGTGACAATTTAAGTAGCATCGCCAGAAAATATCACATGTCACTTGAGGAACTAAAGCAACTGAATGAGCTTTCAGACAATCACGTTGTAATCGGCAAAAAATTAAAGGTGACAACCCGCGGCAATGATATCGCATCGGATGCGAATGAAAATTCACAAAACGTGGCTTTGAACGAAGCAGTCGAAAAGAAAAATAAGGAAATCTATTACAACGTTCGTAAAGGAGATTCGCTGTTCAGCATCGCCAGGAAATATCCGGGCGTGACCATATCCGATATAAAAAGATGGAACGGAATCCAAAGCAATACACTTAAGCCCGGCATGAAACTTAAAGTAAGCGGGTAGTTAAAAAATATGACTTAAATTTAGGGCTTTATTCATACTATGAAGAAAGCCCTTTTTTTATGGACACTGCTGCTGGTTTTCGCGAGTTGTCAAAAAAAATCTGCCAAAGATGAAGATGCTGATGTCACCAATCACGTGTCGGTGATAATAGACGATTTGCTCTGGAATGGCGAAATTGGCGATACGATCAGGCAAAAGCTGGCCTCTCCGGTTATCGGCCTGCCGCAGGAGGAGCCGCTATTTACATTGAATCAATATCCGCTTAAACTACTTGAAGGCTACATGAACAGCCGAAGCATCCTTTTAATAAAGAAAGGGCCACGCCAGCAATTTCTGATCAAGCATGACCAGTATACGGCACCGCAGACGGTGATGTACATTTCAGGCCGAAACACCAGCGAAATAATTGATGTAATCGAAAAGAACAGCCTCAGGATAATCAGCACCTTCAAACAACGCGAGATCGTTTGCCTGCAAAAACAGTTCGCCAAATCGTTGCTCGATAACGAGCGGATCGCAAAGAAATTTGGCATTTCGATGCTTATCCCTACACCTTTCAAATATGTTGTTGAGGGCGAAAAGTTTCTGTGGCTCAAGAAGGACATCACCAGCGGGAATACCAGTATAGTTATATATGAGGTTCCGATTCAGGAGCTGATGCCTGAAAGTGAAATAGTAGCGAATATTATCAGAGTGCGCGATTCAATCGGTAAACTTTATATTCATGGCGCGGCGCCCGGAACAATGATGGTTACCGAAAATTCCTATACACCTTATTTGTCACTTACCACAATCGATAGTGTACGTACTTATGAAACCCGCGGAACATGGGAACTCGACAGGAACATGTCGGGGCCATTCATTAATTTCGCAATTCTGGATACGCTGCAATCCCGTGCAGTTATAATTGAGGGATTTTGCCATATTCCTGCAAAGCAGAAACGCAATCTGATGCTGGAACTTGAGGCAATTATACGTTCGACGACACTTATAAATCTTAAAGCCGATTAGAAGTGGAAATACAATGGCAGATAAAGCGATTTGAGGAGCTTTCTCAGTTTGAGCTATACAACGTGCTGCGTTTGCGCAACGAGGTCTTTGTAGTCGAGCAAAACTGCGTGTATCAGGATGCCGACAGTAAAGATCTCCTGGCCGTTCATGTCCTGGGTAAAGACGCAGGGGAAATAGTGGCGTATGCGCGCATTTTTGATGCAGGGCAATATTTTG
>CAZLWZ010000311.1:0-2710 GCA_964563275.1 uncultured Flavobacterium sp. | reverse complement strand
GTATTCTGGGCTATGAACCTTCATCGGTTATGAGGCCAACATCGGTCAAGAAACTTTCAAGTGATGTCCTGAATTCATTTGATGCCGATGGCCGCCTGATCATGAACCTGGGCCTTGAGGTAACCCCATACTGGCTCAAAAGCCGACCTGCACTTTCAAGAGAGCAATATCTGAACCCGAGCTCTGTGCAATCTTTTTTGCAGACATTCTCACTTTCAGCGGCAACGGTGCGGGATACGGTCACTAATACCAACAATCTCGGGGTAGGTTTCCGGGTTCAGCTGCTGAAAGGACAGCTGTCAGATGAATTTTCGGCACGTGAAACCGAGCTGCAGGAATATGAAACAATAATATCAGCGGCGAACGCAGTGCGCAGTTTTGCGGGATCCACCGTCAATTCGATCAATGAGGCCATTGCAGTATTGACTACGAATTTACGGGCAGCCGGGGTAACTGATGATAAAGCTGATGAAGTAATTGCCCGCGCGCAGAACATCAGAAGAAACTATCAAGATGATCCTGGATCAATACGTCAATTTGCTGTTGACCTTGCCAGCTCGTACGACACCGAAATGAGTCTGCTTGCCCTGCAGGTCATTACTCTTGAGAATAAGCGTACAGGTCTTAGTATCGAAGTCGCGGGTGCCTCGGGTTTCAAATCCTCTACCGGATCGCAGGCATTTGATAAAGCCGGTGCCTGGGTAAATATCAATAATTATTTTACCGAAAACGACGCTTGGACAATTACTGCGCGGTTCATGGCATCTGCCGGCGACACGACTTCAGTGAATACAGATATCGGTTTCGGCTATATTAAAGTCGCCGACGATTTCAATTTTTCACTCGAGGGCATGTTCAGGCTGTACCGCAACGAGATCCCGGATGTTAATTCGGCCGGTGCACCGGTGACAACAGTCGATAAAGACACATCATACAGGATTGCAGCACAGGTATCATATTCGGTTACTGAAAACGCGAGCATTAACTTTAGCATAGGCAAGGATTTCGATGACCGGGTAATAGAAGGATCGGGCTTTTTTTCGATTTTCGGATTGAACTATTCGATATTCAACAGGCAGAAAGGACAACCCTGACCGGCCGTCCTTTATCGGCAGCAAACATATTGGTCGTTGCCGCATTAAAATCGTATTCTGGGAAATTATTAAATTTTCGAATCTTTAAATCTTTAAATGTAAAACCACATGCAAACCAAACCATTCCGAATAGGTCTCTGCATGGCCGGGGCCGTGTCTGCCGGAGCTTATACAGCCGGTGTAACCGATTATCTGCTCGAAGCGCTGAAAGAGTGGGAGGACAGACGTGGAGCGCCAGGTATCCCTTCCCACAGGGTGACCATTCCCATTATGGGCGGTGCATCGGCCGGAGGGATGACGGCACTATTGGCTGCCAGTACGATCAATAACCCGATAATCCCGGTGCCTGTCCCAAAGGCCGCATCGATTTTAAAAGAGCATCCTGAGAACAAGTTGTACAACAGTTGGGTCGATCTGCTCGGGCCGGATATGTTTCCCAAGATGCTGGATACCGCCGACATTACATCGGGCAGTGTGATCTCACTGCTGAACTCGCAATTCATAGACGAGATTGCAAACAAGATGATATGTTGCGATGCAGAGCAATGGCACGATACACCGGCGTACTTTGAATCGCCTGTAAAAGTTTTCTGCACGTTGTCGAACCTGGAGGGATTCGCATATAATATCGACTTCCTATCGGCGCGGCAGAAGTCGAAATACAACATGTCGATCCACAACGACTACGCGTGTTTCGAGGTGATGGATGGAAAAACGGTCTCTACAGACAAGGGCTGGATGCCTCTTGATTTCCGTACCGAGCAGAATCTTAAAACCGCTCGTGATGCGGCTATGGCTACCGGAGCGTTCCCTTTAGGTTTAAAATCCCGGCTGCTCGAGCGCGATGCCGCGTACGTCAACAACATTCCGTGGCTGCAGGACATACTTAAGCGAAACCCGTTGCCGGACAGTAAAAAAGTGAAGACGCTTAACGTGGACGGCGGTATGATAAACAACGAGCCATTTGAAAAGGTACGGGATCTTCTCGACGGGATCACTATTAAGAGCCGCAGGCTTCAGAACGTCAGCATGCAGGAAACCAAAAGCGTGCTGAATTCAATCAACGGTAATTATAATACTTTTGAAAATACGGTGCTGATGATCGATCCTTTTCCAAGCTCCGAACGGCAGGCGTTCGATTACGACCAGGGCATTACCAGCATTATTGGTAAAACGCTGGGGGCGATGACGGGTCAGATGCGTGCAAAGCCGATACAGTATAAAAGTGCTATGGAAATGGCAGATGCCGGTCAATACATTATCTCCCCGTCGCGGGAGATACGAAACGAAAACAACCAGATAACCGATGAACTTTTTGGTGAAAAGGCGATTGCGTGCGGTTCGCTCGCGGGCTTCGGCGGATTCCTGAGCAAAGAATTCCGCATCCATGATTATTATCTCGGGCGGCACAACTGCGAAGTCTTTCTCAGGGATTATTTCACTGTGCCAACGGAGGCGCTTGAGCAAAATCCTATATTCCGCGATGGCTACCGTGAGGTCAGTGCCGACAAGTTCTGCTCGACAGCGACAGGTGATAAACGGTATCAGATCATTCCGGTCTTTACGCCGCGCCCGGCCACGGATTCGTTTGCGATGCCGGTGTTCTCAGGAGGCAC
>CAZLWZ010000310.1:0-2714 GCA_964563275.1 uncultured Flavobacterium sp. | reverse complement strand
CATATCATCACAAACGGGTTTCACGAGGTGCAGAATACCAAACTTACCAACTCGGGAATTTTTAATTATTTTCACACCATTACAAATTCAGAAAACGCCGGACGTAAGAAGCCGCATCCTGTTATTTTTGAGTATGCATTAAATGCGGCGAATGCGAAAAGGGAATCGAGCCTGATGATCGGTGACTGCATCGAAGCCGATGTTCGGGGTGCTCTCGATTACGGAATGCAGGCGATTCTATTTTGCAGTAAAGCAGTCGATTACCCAAATGTTAAGAAGGTCGGACACCTTAGCGATTTAAAAAAAATATTATGAAAAACATTCTTCTGACGCTTTTTATGGCAATGTCGATAGCTTCGTTTGGCCAGACATTGAACAAATATAAGTACGCAGTCGTACCGTCCAACTTCGCATTTCTTGATGCACCCGACCAATACCGGATGAACACTTTTACCAAAATGTTTATGGAAAAATACGGTTTTACCACTTTTATGAGCGATGAAATACTTCCGGCCGAAGTAGCATCAAACTCGTGTAATCGGGTGTACGTTGATGTGATTTCTTCCAGCACACTTTTCACTACAAAGCTAAATGTCGTACTCCGTGACTGCACCAATGCCGTAATATATACCTCGCCAACAGGTGAAAGCCGCGAAAAAGATAATAAGATAGCTTATCCGAAAGCACTTCGCGAAGCGTTTAATCATTTTGATAAACTCAATTACAAATATGATGATGCGGCAGCACCAGCAACTGAACAAGTAACTGCCGCGACCAAAAATCCTTTTCAGTCCGCTTCTCACCCGACTTCTGATACTGTTTCGTTAACAGCCCGATCGGTCAACGGCGGTTACAATGTGTTGGATGCTCGCGACCAGTTGGTCTTAAAATTAAGAAATACATCGGCTGAAGGAGTTTTCATAGCCGAACGTGATGGAGCAAGCGGAATATTTTTCAACAAAATGGGAAAGTGGTATTTTGAATACTACCGCGACGGGAAACTGGTTTCCGAAATCCTTGAGGTAAAATTTCAATAACCGTACTTGTCTTTCCAACGGTTGCGCAGAAATTCCCGCGTACTGTTCTCACGTGAATTATTTCCGGGATTAAATAAAGTCGTGCCGGAAATCTCGTCGGGAAGGAACTCCTGCTCGGCGAAGTTGTTTTCGTAGCTGTGTGCATATTTATAGTCGTCACCGTAACCTAGTTCTTTCATCAGCTTGGTGGGCGCGTTGCGTAAATGCAAAGGCACGGGAAGATCACCTGTTTGGCGAACGAGTTGTTGCGCTTTGCCAATCGCTTCATAACTCGCGTTGCTTTTTGGGGATGTAGCAAGGTAAGCCGCACACTGACTCAAAATAATCCGACTTTCGGGATAGCCGATTGTCGACACCGCCTGAAAAGTGTTGTTGGCGATCACCAGCGCAGTCGGGTTTGCATTTCCGATATCTTCGCTGGCGGCAATCAACAGTCGGCGCGCTATGAATTTTACATCCTCGCCACCTTCTATCATTCGCGCCAGCCAATAAACTGCGCCATTGGGGTCGCTACCGCGAATTGATTTTATAAACGCCGATACGATATCGTAATGTTGTTCGCCGGTTTTGTCATATAGAACCGTATTCTGCTGAACGAGCTGCAGCACGCGGTCGTTGGTAATAACAATTTCATCGTCGGCGGTCGCATTAACAACGAGTTCGAAAATATTCAGCAATTTCCTGCCATCACCGCCCGACAGCCGAAGCAGCGCCTCTGTTTCCTGAAGTTGAATGTTCTTGTTTTTTAGATGAATATCGGTTTTGATCGCGCGGTGAAGCAATGCTTCGAGATCTTCCCGCGTAAATGCATTCAGGATGTAAACCTGACATCGAGACAGCAACGCCGGAATGACCTCGAAACTCGGATTTTCGGTTGTTGCACCAATTAGGGTGATGATGCCTTTTTCGACTGCAGCAAGCAACGAGTCCTGTTGCGATTTGCTGAAGCGGTGGATCTCGTCTATGAATAGAAGCGGGTTTTTAGAAGTAAACAGTCCGCCGCTTTGTTTGGCTTTGTCGATCACTTCGCGGATATCCTTAACGCCGGAATTGATCGCGCTTAAGATGTAAAATGGCCGTTGCGATTCCTGCGCTATTATTTGTGCCAGCGTGGTTTTGCCGGTGCCGGGCGGCCCCCAGAAAATAAGGGACGGAATGATGCCTTTGGCGATCTGATGCGTCAGCGAACCCTGCGGCCCGACGAGGTGCAACTGGCTGATGTAATCTTCGAGTTTTTGCGGCCGGATCCGTTCGGCGAGAGGTGCGTCCATATCGCAAAAATAAGGCTTTCGATATTAAGATTTTTATAAAGTTTATGAAGCTTATCCGGCTATTCGCTGTAGCTTTTGCTCGTTATACTCCGCAAGCTCCGTATAACGCGCAAAAGGCTGCCGCTTCTATCCGGGCTAGGGCCGGGTTTTTTACATCGATACAGAGGTAAATTGTTAACCCGACTGACAAAATAGCATCCGAAAAATATTGGTTGTATTTTTGACAATCGCACGTCAACAACAAACATATGATCGATTCCCATTTTAAATTCACGCCTTCCGTAATACTGCTGCCATTTTTTTCAGTCGTGGTATTGTGGATCGTATTCTGGGCTGAGGTCCGATTCAATTTTAATTTTGGACGATATGGTGTTTATCCCAGATCCGTGGAAGGATTGAGAGGGAT
>CAZLWZ010000309.1:0-2714 GCA_964563275.1 uncultured Flavobacterium sp. | reverse complement strand
CGGTTTGCAATGTCAAGAACGTTTACTGCTTTTTCTATCGGCACGCCTTCCTCGGCACGCAATACGATCGCCTTTTCCTGATCGCCGGCGAAGGTTGACAATAGTCGTGCCTCAAGATCGGCTTCGGGAATTTTTTCTTTGTCTATAAAAAATTCAAGGTCTTTATTGATGCTGACCGATATGTTTTTATTGCTGTCGGTTTTTCCTTTCGCCTTTGGCAATACCAAATCGAGCGCGTTTGTAGTGACCATCGTCGATGTCAACATGAAAAAGATCAAGAGCAAAAAAACGATGTCGGTCATCGACGACATGTTGAATTCGGGCGTTACTTTGTTTCTTCCGCGTAAATTCATATTATGACGGTTCGTTTAATAGGTCTAGGAAATCGGTTGCATTCGCCTCCATCTGGTACACCACTTTATTTGTTTTCTGCACCAGGTGGTTGTAGCCCATAAACGCGACGATACCTACTACAAGTCCGGCAACGGTAGTGGTCATCGCCACGTAAATTCCTTCGGCAAGTGCGCCCACTTCGATTTGTCCGCCTGCGCTTGCCATCTTGTGAAACGCAAGGATCATCCCGATTACTGTTCCAAGAAACCCGAGCATCGGTCCGGCGCCGGAAATCGTAGCCAGCATGCTCACGTTTTTCTCGAGTTTGTAAATCTCAAGTTTTCCTGCGGTCTCGATCGCCGTGTTGATGTCTTCGAGTGGCTTCCCAATGCGTGAAATACCTTTTTCGATCAGTCGTGCGACCGGAGAGGTTGATTGTGCGCAATGCATCTTAGCCGAGTCCAGCTTACCGGCAAGGATATTCTCACGTATCCGGTTCATGAAATTTATATCGATTTTGGATGCGGCGTTGATTGCCATAATACGTTCAAAATACACGTAAAGCGCAATAAAAAGCAGCACGGCCAGCGCAATCATAATTATTTGTCCGCCTACGCCGCCACCGGTTATTAAATCCCAGATCGGAAGTGTTTTTTCGACAGGTGTGTCATCGAGCATCTGTTGGGCTGCAAGGGCAGTCGTGTCTGCCTGAAGGAAGTATGCCATAAAAGTTAGTTTGTTTTGTTGTATAACGTACTGTTGCTAATTTAATTGTCTTGCGGTGCTGTATCAATAGCGCCAAGAAAAGTTATACCAATTGCTTCAACGCAATTTCAAATGCCGCCGCGCTGATGTTGGTCTTAGCGGAATTTTGCGAATGCGCTTTTGCGATGGCATTCCGGATGATGTTCGACGTATCGGTGAAGATCGCGTTATCATCCATAGCGACGCGTTTCTCCATAAAATAGGCGAACATCCGTGCGGCGCCGCAATTCGATATAAAATCGGGGATCAGGCTGACTTTGCGGTCAACGTTCTCCATGATCGGCCCGAAGAAAATCTCCTTATCGGCAAACGGCACGTTCGCGCCACATGAGATTACTTCAAGTCCCGATGCGATCATTGCATCAACCTGATGCTGCTGAACCAAACGCGATGCTGCGCATGGTGCGAATATTTCGGACTGGATCGCCCAGATCTTTTCGTTGATTTCGTCGAACGGGATGATGTTGTCGGCAACGAGTTTATTACCGTCTTTGTTTAGATATAGCTCTCGGATCTCTTCGAATGAAAATCCGTTTTCGTTGATAACGCCGCCGTCGCGGTCAATTATCCCGACAACTTTCGCGCCGGCCTGTGCGAGATAATAGGCTGCGGCCGAACCAACATTTCCGAATCCTTGGACGACCGCTTTTTTGCCTTTGATGCTTCCGCCATATATATCATAATAATGACGGACTGCTTCGGCAACGCCGTATCCGGTAATCATATCGGCAATGGTATATTTTCGGTCGACTGATGGAGAAAATTTACTGTCTTCGATTACTTTAAGGACGCCCTGGCGCAGTTGACCGATGCGGTTGATTTTGTCGGCTTCTGTCGGCTTGAAATGTCCGTTGAAAACACCTTCCTGCGGATGCCAGATACCGCAGTCTTCGGTCATCGGTATCACTTCGTGGATTTCGTCGACATTCAAATCGCCGCCGGTTCCGTAATAATTTTTAAGCAATGGCGACACGGCTTTGAACCAGCGTTGTAAAACCGCTTCTTTTCGGGGATCGTTAGGATCGAAATTGATGCCCGACTTCGCTCCGCCGAAAGCCGGTCCGGCCACTGAAAATTTGACCTCCATTGTTTTGGCAAGTGAAAGCACTTCATTCATATCAAGCCCTTTTCGCATCCTGGTTCCGCCGCCCGCAGCACCGCCGCGGAGTGAGTTTATGACGGTCCAGCCTTCGGCATCGGTTTCGGGATCTTTCCAGTTAAATACTATTTCGGGTTCTTTATTTTCGAATTTATGTAGTAAGTCTTTCATGGCGTGTTTTAGTTAGTGGTGCAAATATAAACTATAAAAAAGATTTACGGATTTGGTTCTGTCGAAGATTGTACCCGATTTTTAAACAGCAACGCTTTATCGAACGCCAATGCCAACAGAGCGCCAAAAGTGTATGCCACAAGATCGCTCCACAGAAATCCGCTTCCAAAAACGTGCCTGCCAATCCACGTGCCGCGAAGCTCATTTGCCCACGGCTGCTGATAAAGTTGTGAAATTTCAATCGTGAAACAAACCAGTACAGCTATGATTGCGCAGTAAGGTATTTTCATCCGCGTAAATGCAAAGCGAACTACAAAATAGATCATTATCGCGTAGAATATGTCGC
>CAZLWZ010000308.1:0-2720 GCA_964563275.1 uncultured Flavobacterium sp. | reverse complement strand
GGCGTTAAGTTCGCCGGAATTTATAATAAGCTATGTTATTGAGGAAATAAATCAGGTGAATTGGAACGAGGAATGGGAGAAGAATTTTGAACCAATCGACGTAGACGGAAGGTGTCACGTTCGCGCGCCGTTTCATCCGAAGACCAATGCCGAGTACGATATCGTTATTGAGCCAAAGATGAGCTTCGGCACCGGGCATCACGAAACGACTCATATGATGATCCAGCATCTTCTCGACACCGACGTCACGGGCCTGAAGACACTGGACATGGGCTGCGGCACAGCCATTCTCGCCATATTGGCCGAAATGAAAGGCGCGGGACCTATCGATGCAATTGACATCGACAACTGGTGTTACCTGAATTCAATTGAGAATGCCGAGCGGAACAATTGTAATAAAATTAATGTGTATGAAGGCGATGCAAATTTATTGGAAGGCAAGAAGTACGATTTAATCATCGCCAACATTAATCGAAATATATTGCTTGCAGACATACCTGCTTATGTAGCATCATTGCATAAAAATGGGATTTTACTGCTCAGCGGTTTTTATGAACAGGATATTCCGCAAATTGACGAATTATGTACTAAATTGGGGCTTCAATACGTTACTAAGCTGCAGAGGAATAACTGGGTTTCCCTAAAATACGTCCTTTAAGAATACCACATTAAAGAAAATATTATGACAAAGGAAAAGATAGCAGAAGAAGTATCACTGGAAGAACAGATTTCTTTGAACAACGAAATCGTAATGTATAATGATGATGTCAATACGTTCGACCATGTGATTGATACACTTATACGGGTTTGTAACCATATGCCGGAGCAAGCCGAGCAATGTGCGCTGATCGTACATTACAAAGGCAAGTGCACCGTCAAGACCGGACCACTTGACGAACTCACAGCACCATGCCTCCAACTGCTCGAAGCTGGCCTTAGTGCTGAAATAGTATAAAAAAAAGTCCTTAACTCTCGTTAAGGACTTTTTTTAGTTCCGGGTAAAAATTCGTTTGACTGTTAGTGGTACGCCGCTCGTATTAGTCGTAATCTGGTAATGTAATTCCGAACCATCCAGCCTGGTAATGGTGTAAGTGCCGGCTCGGTTACCCGTTATCATTAATGTATTACCACTTTTACTCCAAGTACCTGTTTCGGAGTCCTCGGTACATGCATTTGAAGCGTTCCTAAAGAGCACAACATCCCTGAACACGTCATTTTCTGCAAATTCCTGATAATCCTTTTCACAACCAGGTTCGTGTACATGCGTATCGGAGGATTCCTGTCCATTTAGAATGGTAATAGTTCGGTTGTAATTCCATTTTCCCGAAATATCGCCATCTGTTGAGATGAAATTGTCATCGTCATTACTACAGGATGTTAAGGTTAATGCTGAAATGCATACGAAGGCCAATACTGTTTTGATCATTTTCATAGGTTATGATTTATTATTTTACCGTTAAATTAAAAAAAATCGATGGCGCCGTGGGAAACGGTCCGCAATTTTAAGAAGATTTTATACTCCTGTACTGCCTTCTGATAACGGCTCACGCTGTATAATATTACGTGATGCAATTTTAATGTGGAAGCTTCGGCGCGAGCAGGCCATATATGAAAGTGCCGAACAATGCGCCAAACAAAACAAATAGCAACGGCCAGAATCCTGCCCCTAGCAAAATGAAGATCGGTCCCGGACAAGTGCCCACAAGTGCCCATCCTAAACCGAAAAAAAGGCCACCAACCCAATACCGGATCGATCCCGCTTCTTTATCTGCAATGACAATTGGCGCTCCTTTGATGTCTTTGAGCTTCATCCGTTTAATGATCTGAACCCCTATCACGCCCGTAATTACTGCCACACCAATAATACCATACATGTGGAATGACTGGAAATGAAACATCTCGTAAATACGGTACCATGAAACCGCCTCCGACTTAGTAAGAACAATTCCGAAAATAAAGCCGACCAGTATGTATTTAATTGCTTTCATTATTTATTAAATATAAGTGGGAAAATAAAATGAGCCATCAGAAGTCCGCCTACAAAAAAGCCTATAACTGCTTTTAACGACGGGATCTGCAGATTACTTAAACCTGAAATTGCGTGGCCCGAGGTGCATCCGCCGGCATAACGGCTGCCGAAACCGATCAACACGCCGCCGACAATCAATATAAACGCCATCTTTGGATACTTGAAAACCTCATTTCCAAACATTTTATCAGGAAGCAACTTCCCTTCTGGCGCGTCGATTCCGAGATATTCCAACTGCGCGACGGTTTGCGGATTTATAGCCACATTCGACGCATCGCTCATATAATGTACCGCAACAAAACCGCCCAGCATTGCACCGGCAATTATGGCCAGATTCCATTGCTGTGATTTCCAGTCAAAATTAAAAAACGCCGATACGCGGCCCGCTCCGGCTATTGCGCATATCGATCGAAGATTGGATGACATCCCGAAGGTCCTGCCAAAGAAAATAAGCATAAGCATGATCAGCCCGATAATAAATCCGGAAACATACCACGGCCATGTTTGATAAAGAAAATCCATATTCTTAGTTTTTAGCAAAAATAAGAAAACGATCACGGAGCCATTGCTCGAATCACCAATAATATTCATAAATTTGGATTCCTATACAACTATTGATGCAAAAATTTTCTATTGTGACTAAATGGGCTCTCATTTTTACCGTTGTTTCTTTATTGTGGAACACCGCGGA
>CAZLWZ010000307.1:0-2722 GCA_964563275.1 uncultured Flavobacterium sp. | reverse complement strand
CCCGGGGATTCACCACGTGATGGCCCGCGCTATCAAAGATATTTTCTGTCGGTACAAAACCCAGAAAGGCTTTCAGGTGAAGCGCAAGGCCGGCTGGGATACGCATGGGTTACCGGTAGAACTCGGAACCGAAAAAGAACTCGGAATTACCAAGGAAGATATCGGTACAAAGATCTCAATAGAAGAATATAATGAAGCGTGCAAACGTACTGTAATGCGTTATACCGATGTCTGGAATGACCTCACCGAAAAAATGGGGTATTGGGTCGATATGCAGGATCCGTACGTGACTTACAAATCCAAGTACATGGAGTCGGTGTGGTGGCTGCTGAAGCAGATCTACGACAAAGGTTTGATGTATAAAGGTTACACAATTCAGCCGTACTCACCAAAATCGGGAACAGGGCTGAGTTCGCATGAAGTCAATCAGCCGGGTTGTTACCGCGACGTAACCGATACAACGGTTGTTGCACAATTTAAGGCAATACAATCGTCTTTACCTGAAGTTTTACAACAATTTGGAGACGTCCATATCCTTGCCTGGACAACCACGCCATGGACACTTCCAAGCAATACGGCGCTTACTGTTGGCTCAAAAATCGAATACGTGCTGGTGCGTACTTTTAACCAATATACGCATAAACCCATTAATGTAATCCTTGCTAAGAATCTTGTCGGAAAACAATTCGGCAAAGGATTCTTTGCTGCTGAGGATTCCGCTTTCGCAGATTATAAAGCCGGCGATAAAAATATACCGTTTAGAATAGTAGCAGAATGCAAGGGATCTGATCTGATTGGAATCAAATACGAGCAACTGATGCCGTTTGTGCTGCCGTATCAGAACCCGGAAAATGCGTTCCGCATAATTGCCGGCGATTTTGTGACGACCGAAGACGGAACGGGGATTGTTCATACCGCGCCGACATTTGGTGCCGACGATGCCAAAGTTGCAAAAGAGGCCACGCCTGAAATTCCGCCGATGCTGGTTCTTGACGACAGCGGTAAACCTGTGCCACTGGTGGATTTGCAGGGAAAATTTACAAAGCACGTAGGCGAATTGGCTGGGAAATACGTAAAGAATGAATACTACGAGCCCGGTACTGCGCCGGAGCGGTCGGTTGATGTCGAAATCGCAATACAACTGAAGGAAGAAAACAAAGCTTTTAAAGTTGAAAAATATGTGCATTCATATCCGCACAGTTGGCGGACCGACGAACCTTTGTTATATTACCCGCTTGATTCGTGGTTTATCCGCATCAGCGATGTAAAAGAACGCATGTTCGAACTTAACGATACCATCAACTGGAAGCCAAAAGCAACTGGTGAAGGACGTTTCGGAAACTGGTTGAAAAACGCGAACGACTGGAATCTGTCGCGCTCACGATATTGGGGGATTCCACTGCCGATATGGCGTACCGAAGATAAACAGGAAGAAATACTTATCGGATCTGTAGAAGAATTGTACAACGAAATCGAAAAAGCAGTGGCCGCCGGTGTACAGCCTACGAACCCGTTTAAAGATTTCAAAGTCGGAGACATGTCGGAAAGCAATTACGATCTTGTCGATTTACATAAAAATGTGGTGGATCAAATCACTCTGGTGTCGGCTTCCGGCAAGCCTATGAAGCGCGAAGCCGACCTGATTGACGTTTGGTTTGATTCGGGTGCAATGCCTTACGCACAATGGCATTATCCATTTGAAAACAAAGAAAAAATTGACGGCCATACCGACTTTCCGGCTGATTTCATTGCCGAAGGCGTCGATCAAACGCGCGGTTGGTTTTATACGCTGCATGCTATCGGTACGCTTGTATTCGACCAGGTCGCATATAAAAATGTCGTGTCGAACGGACTTGTGCTGGATAAAAATGGGCATAAGATGTCGAAGAGGCTGGGCAATGCCGTTGATCCTTTTGTAACACTTCAGGAATACGGTCCCGATGCTACGCGTTGGTACATGATCGCAAACGCGAACCCGTGGGACAATTTAAAATTTGATATTGAAGGTGTCGCTGAAGTGCGCCGAAAGTTCTTCGGTACGTTATATAACACATATTCCTTCTTTGCATTATACGCCAACATAGACAAATTTTCATTTTCGGAAGCCGAGATTCCGATGGCAGAAAGACCTGAAATTGACCAGTGGATCATTTCGGAACTCAATACCCTGATTAAAAATGTAGATTCGTATTATTCGGATTATGAGCCAACGAAAGCAGCGCGAGCTATATCCGATTTTGTGCAGGAAAATCTGAGCAACTGGTATGTTCGGTTATGCAGAAGGAGATTCTGGAAAGGCGACTATGCACATGATAAAATCGCAGCTTATCAAACGCTGTACACATGTTTGCTTACCGTGGCAAAATTAAGTGCCCCGATTGCGCCATTTTTTATGGACAGGCTTTATACCGACCTGACATCGGCAACAAATACTGAAAAATTTGACAGTGTTCATCTTGCCGATTTCCCAGAGTGGGTTGAAAACTTTGTTGATAAATCGCTTGAAGGCAAAATGCAAAAGGCACAGGTGATCTCATCGCTTGTTTTGTCGCTTCGCAAAAAGGAAATGATACAAGTGCGGCAGCCGCTGCAAAAGGTAATGATCCCCGTGCTCGACGCCAAACAGAAAGCTGAAATCGAGGCTGTATCGGATTTGATCAAAGCTGAAGTAAATGTCAGGGAGATCGAAGTGAAAGTGTTCCGCTTCAAGTTTACCGGTTCC
>CAZLWZ010000306.1:0-2739 GCA_964563275.1 uncultured Flavobacterium sp. | reverse complement strand
CGGAACTGTAAAGCATCATACGCCACTGCAGCCCGATCAAAATTATATATGGTCGTCAACACCGCTTTATACCGAAACGGTGCGAGAAAAAAGGGAGAAGCTCTTCTCGGAATTTATGATGGTCAACCGCGAAGTGACTCCGCAACGCATGATCGACTTTCATATGAACACCGAGGTCCATGACGAGCAGAACGGGCTGGTCATCAACAGGGACGGAATTTTAAAGACATTAAGTATAACACAGGCAGTTGTCAATTCAGATAATACTCGCTTAATACACCATGATCTGGTGGATAATCAGAAATACAGTGAGGTGCTCACAAAAGTTACTGAATAGATAAGTAAAGATTAAGGTTTATTTCCGCGATCGCCTGTCGCAACGCGGCGTATAGTCAACTCCTAATTATAGTTTTTTTGTTCCTATTGCGGTTTATGTAGCCGGCATGTCAGGTCAGGGATAAACTTATTGCTGCAAGGGATGTTTAAAAATAGCTTATCTGGCTTAAACGCTGATGCATTCGATTGGTTTTTTTATCTTTACGCACCAAATCCGCAACATGAAGACGATTATAATAACAGGCACGAGTAGGGGAATAGGTCACGAGCTCGCGCTTCAGTTCGCTGCTGGTGGAAATAAGGTACTGGCACTCTCGCGCAATATCCCGAAAACTTTACTTGGCAATGAAAACATAAGTTGTCTTGCCGTCGATCTTTCATCGGCAGAGGACCTGGAAAAAGTCTCCCGGTTCCTTGCAGGCAGTGCATGGGATAAAGTTGATATCCTGATTCACAATGCCGGCGCGCTGATCGTAAAACCTTTTGCTGACACTACTACCGAAGATTTCGAAAAAATCTATAAAGTTAATGTCTTTGCGGTCGCGGCGTTAACTAGAATAGCGCTTCCGTATTTGCAGAACGGTAGTCATGTAGTGACAGTAAGCAGTATGGGCGGCGTTCAGGGCAGCGCAAAATTTGCCGGTCTTGCCGCATACAGTTCAAGCAAAGGAGCGGTGATTACACTCTCGGAATTACTTGCCGAGGAACATCGCGAACGCGGAATTGCATTTAATGTACTGGCGCTGGGCGCAGTGCAAACCGAGATGCTTGCAGAGGCTTTTCCCGGTTATGAAGCACCGGTGTCGGCCGCACAAATGGCGAAGTATATAGTCGGATTTGCGCTGAGCGGAAACCACTATTTTAACGGGAAGGTGCTGCCGGTTTCTTCAACAACACCGTAGTCTGTTGATTTATGAATGAAACGCTTGCAAAGTATTTACCCGAACATGCGGTGAAGCCGGTGTTCGATCTGATCGTGCATAATCATGTACATCTGAAGATCGTCAACGAACGGGTCACGCGGCATGGTGATTACAGACGGGGCATCAGCGGGAAACACGAAATCACCGTCAACGCAAATCTTAATAAGTACCGATTTCTGATGACACTCGTGCACGAAATATCGCATCTTGTCGCTTTTGAAAAGTTTGGCGCAGGGATTAAACCGCATGGAACCGAATGGAAGTACACTTTTCAGCGGCTGATGATGCCGTTCATACGGCCGGAGATTTTCCCTGCCCAGATATTACCGCTGCTGGCAAGGCATTTCAGAAATCCGTCGGCAAGCAGCGATACCGATGCCTCACTTTCACTGGCATTAAAACAGTTCGATGCAGAAAACGATAAGAATTATATATTTGAATTACCTTACGGAAGTGTGTTCAGAATAAAGAGCGGAAAAATTTTCAGAAAAGGCGCACAGCGTACCAAGCGTTTTGAGTGTACCGATATCAATTCGGGCCGCACCTATTTGTTTAATCCGAATGCTGAGGTCGAATTGTTACCAATGCACTAAATTTGAGTAAATGAACGACAATTATTTCGCAGTTATAATGGCCGGTGGCGTCGGATCGAGGTTTTGGCCTGTTAGCACCAGCGAATTGCCGAAACAGTTCCACGATATGCTTGGCACCGGACCGACTTTAATACAGAAGACGTACAGCCGGCTGTCCAAACTAATTCCGCCGCAGAACATCCTGATCCTTACCAACGAAAGTTATAACGATCTGGTACTGGAACAACTGCCGATGGTGTCACAACAGCAGGTGCTGCTTGAGCCGGTAATGCGAAATACCGCGCCCAGTATTTTATATGCGGCTATTAAGATCAGGCAGATTAATCCTGACGCGCTGATGGTGGTGGCGCCAAGCGACCATTGGATTGAGGATGAAGATACGTTTTGTGCCGACCTTCAGCAATGTTTTGATTATTGTGAAAACGGTGATGTAATGCTGACACTGGGAATACAGCCGACGCATCCAAACACCGGCTTTGGCTACATTGAATGCGATCCTTCGGCAGATACACCAGTAAAAAAAGTAGTTCAGTTTCGGGAGAAGCCGGATACCGAAACAGCTAAATTTTTTTTAGAGAGCGGCAAGTTTTTGTGGAATGGCGGAATCTTCATCTGGAGTGTTGATACGATTCTCCAGGCTTTTATGAATTTTCAACCACAGATGTTTAATTTATTTGAAAATGGGTCAGGTATATATAACACCCCGGGGGAAAAAGATTTCATTCAGAAAAATTACCCTTTAGCTGAAAACATATCTATAGATTATGCCATAATGGAATCGGCGCGGAATGTTTATGTACTTAATGCCGGATTCGACTGGAACGACCTCGGAACGTGGGGTTCGCTACATGACAAACTGCCGAAAGACGATGCAGGCAATGCCGTTG
>CAZLWZ010000305.1:0-2749 GCA_964563275.1 uncultured Flavobacterium sp. | reverse complement strand
TCATCTTAAGATAATCCATAATAACAATCTTTGATTGTACGTCGACACCAACGGTGGGTTCATCCAGGAATAAAACCGTTGGGCGGTGTAATGTTCCGGCAATCAGGTTTACGCGGCGTTTCATTCCGCCGGAATAAGTTTCAATCTGTTTGTCGGCGTGCGGCGTCAGTCCAAGGTGTTCTAGGCTGCGGTCGACTTTTTCACGTAAGTCGCCACCGCTAAGTCCGTACATAGCGCCAAAATATTCCAGGTTTTCACGCGCGGTAAGCGTTGGATAAAGCGCATACTCCTGTGGCACCACGCCGATGATTTTCTTGATTTTGCGTGATTTTTTCCGGTAGGACCATTGATTGATCGTGAATGTACCCGATGTTGGCTTTACGAGTCCGCACAACATCGAAATAAGTGTAGTCTTTCCCGCGCCGTTAGGTCCGAGTAAACCGAAGATTTCGCCTTTTTCAATATCGAGTGACAATTTGTTCACCGCGAAATCATCCGCATTTGCGAATTTCTTTGACAGTGAGTCGATATGAATCATGGCATCGTGCATCAAATAGCTTTTCGAAGTTTTTTGAAAAATGTTTTTTCGGCTTCAGCAATCTGAAGTAATTCATCGGCGAGCATGTTGTAAACGTCGTTGTGCGCGCTCCGGTTCTTATAAACCCGCGAAGCCTGGACGGCAAAGTCGCGCCATTTGTCGCCGATGCTCGTCATTTCGACCGAAAGTTCTTTTAATTGATCATTCTCCAGAATCACGGCAGCTTCCTGAAGGAATGCCGCATAAATAAAGCGGAAGCCACCGCCGCCGGTGCCGATTTCTTCCTGCATCCGTACAAGCTGCGCCAGATAATGATTCGCTTTTTTGTTTCCGTGCCGAACGGGCCATTTTCGAATCTCCCTGGAAACAAACCTGATCCCGGCAACCCCAATAATCGGGACCGGCGCCAGCATATTTCTGCAGGTGTCTTTAATGGCTTTTACGATAGCTACTTTAAGGTCGATTTGATCCGGAACGTGAACCGGGTAGTAAAGCTGACCTTTGGGTGCAAAGGCTCCTTTTGAGAAGCGAACTTTATTCAGTTCAGGCTCAGTTAATGTCGTAACGGTTTCCATGACAGGATCGGACACGAGATAACCTTTGTCATCCATTCCATAAACCACAAGGTTATGTGCATTAAAATGAAACCGGTATTCATCAGGAAAATATGGAAGATTGTAAACGCCGACCTGAAGGCCTGACGGTATGTTTTTTTTCAGGTTTTCCTGCAGTGCTTCATTGGCGGCAGCAACCGACGAAAATTTGCGCCGCCTGACTTTGATGCCGAGGCGTTTCGCAAGCTTATTAAATATCAATCCCGGCAACGGGCGGTAACTGACAACAGGGGCATGATTTACTTTTATGAATGGCAAATAAACGAAAAACAGGCCTGATCCAATGCCGAAAACCATGGGCTCACTTATATCCAGCCCACGGTTGCGAAGTAAATTTGACGCAACACCATTTTCGCAGTGCGCCGATTGATGATGTGTAAAGTCCAGTTGCATTATTCCTTTTTAAAATTCTTTAACTCATCAATAGTAATTTCGAATGCTTCAGCATATCGGCCCAGAATAGTGTCATTTAATTTTTTAAACACCGACGGTTTAAAGTGTCTTTTGACCTGCCAAACCCATTTTCCAACGTAACTGGCGAGAATCGTCGGATCCATTTTGCTGAGTTCCATGTAATAGAGAATCGGACTTGCTTTGCCCTCGCGCACCTGTTTTTCTGCATCGGCAATTCGTTCGTTAATCAGCGACATCGAATTGTCGAGCGCGATTGTTTTGGGTTCCCAGCCTGCGCTCAGCGCCGTAGTGTAATTGCCGTTTTCATCAACTGCATAGCACAATTCGCGCATGTTGTGATTGGCAAGGGTACTTTTATCCTGAGGTACTTCATCCTTTTTCATCGGGATCGGTTTTTATGAAAAGATTGAGTTCGCACTCCATAATCAGTTCTGACCCTCGGAATGTTTTGCAATTTACGGTGCAGGTGTTATAATGTTCTGTGGCAAATCGCGACAGCAAAGTGGAAACTGTTTCTATAGTTTGCCCGCTTTGTGGCAGGGAAAACACTTTAATCGATTTTATCGAACTGATGAATCCGATGACGTTCTTCTTGTTTTTATTTTCAAGATCGTCGGAATCGAAATAGGATCGGGCGACGATGGTCGAGCATGTTTGCGCAGCATTTTCGATCAGGCCAAATTCTGAGAAAGCACCGTCTTCGACGAATATGTTTTCGTCGGTGATTTCGAAATCGGTTTTGACCATATCCGATGTCAATTCGTTCACGCGATCAACCATCAGCATAGGCGGACGATGCGGAAGAAAATGACGGATATCTATTGCGCTGATGGTCATTATTATTTTGCTAAAACTGTTTTCATTTGTCCCGATGCGATTTCGTTGCCGTCAACTTTTGTCGATACCGATACCAGCGTAATCCCCATAAATTCCTGGAGAATGGTGACCGATGTTACGATGGGCTGCCCAATCTTTGGCAACGCATTAATCACCACATCTTTCATCGAACCGATATAACTTTCCGGCGCCGGCTGCTTCTTCAGAAAGAAACTATATCCTGTATGCAGTGCCACTGATTGGGCCATGTGTTCAATCAATCCTGATTCGGTAAAGTATCCTGCGCTGGCAAATAAGTTGGTGTCATCAGCCGTAAACCCCGATACCAATGAATCTTCGGCATATG
>CAZLWZ010000304.1:0-2762 GCA_964563275.1 uncultured Flavobacterium sp. | reverse complement strand
TTCCAGCAGGCCGATGGCGGAACATCGCGAAAATATGGCGGAACAGGGCTTGGATTATCGATATCACGCGACCTTGTAAAGCTACTGGAAGGCGAAATCTCGTTAAAAAGTGAAACCGACAAAGGATCGACTTTCACTGTAATTATACCACGCGCCATCAGGGAGCGCCCGTATGACGACTTTTTTGACCTTGATGAATTCGATGTAAACGACGCCCACGATCCCAATACGGCGGAAAGCGATGCGGATAATATTTTGGTGCCGAAGTCGCGAATGCAGTCGGACTCTGGCCCCGAACCTATCAACGTAGAGGAACTGACCGACAAAAAAATACTTTTGGTCGATGACGACATGCGCAACGTATTTGCACTGTCGAAAATACTGCGGGACCGCGGAATGAAAGTGTTTAAAGCAGATACTGGTCAGGTGGCGCTAAGCCTATTGAAGCAGCATCCTGACATCGACCTTGTACTGATGGATATAATGATGCCGGAAATGAATGGATATCAGGCCATGAAGGCTATCCGTTCGCAAATACGGTTCAAGCACCTCCCGATAATCGCCCTGACGGCAAAAGCGATGCAAGACGATCATCAGAAATGTCTCGATGCCGGTGCAAATGACTATATTGCAAAACCAATAGAAGTTGATAATTTATTGGTCAGCATGTGTAAATTAGTGCAACCACGACAAAAACAGTTGGCAAATGAACAATAGGCCTAAAATTTTAATCGTTGACGATAAACCGGAAAACCTTCGCGCCCTTGAGATCGTGCTCCGAGACCTGAACGTGGATCTTGTGCGGGCCACCAGTGGCAACGAAGCGCTTAAAGCTACATTACACCACGACTTCAGCCTGGCGCTGCTCGACGTTCAGATGCCCGATATGGACGGGTATGAACTGGCTGCTTTCCTACGTGAAGAAGAAAAGACCAGCAGGTTGCCGTTTATTTTTATTTCAGCGGTTTATACCGATAACCCGGCGATTTTTAAAGGATACGAAAAAGGCGCTTTTAGCTTCATTACAAAACCTTTTCAGCCTGATATCCTGCGCAATAAGGTGAGTTTTTTTATTGAAAAATACCAACAGGAAATTGCGCTTTCAGAAATCAACAAAGAGCTGGAGAAGAAAAATGCCGAACTCATTGAAAGCAACAATGAGCTCGAATCTTTTTCGTACTCGGTTTCACATGATCTTATGACACCTGTCCGCGCGCTTCGTATCTATACCGAAATGATGCAGCAGGGTTACGAGCAAATCCTTGACGACGAAGGAAAGCGGATCCTGAAAAAAATCGAGAACAATGCCCAAAAGATGGCACAGCTAATTCAGGATCTTCTCGAATTCTCGCAACTCGGCAAGAAGGAGCTCAATAAAACCGAAATTGATATGGCCGCGCTGCTGCAGTCGGTTATAAACGAAATAGCAGAGTTTAGTCCGCATCGTGCTACCATTAAAGTCAAAGAAATTCCACCGGCGAACGGCGACTACTCCCTACTCCGACAAGTATGGACCAACCTTTTGTCGAATGCGATAAAATATTCGGCAAAAACTCCCAGCGCGCAGGTCGAAATCGGCTCATATACTACCAGTGATGACGTCACCTACTATATCAAGGACAATGGTGTAGGCTTCGATATGGCGTACGCATCGAAACTATTCGGTGTTTTCCAGCGGCTGCACACATATTCAGAATTTAAGGGAACCGGAATTGGTCTGGCGATCGTGCACCGTATTATCTCGCGGCATCATGGAAGTGTCTGGGCGGAATCGGAGGTTGACCACGGATCGACATTCTACTTTCAGCTTCCCCGCAACGAGTAATTTTCGCTATTATAATGCAACACCGCGTATAGCACCACGAAATTCTGCAACGAATCATCCTATTTATATAATCTTGTTCATCGGGGGCTGACTAACTTTATGCTTCACCTTAAAGCATAAAATCATGGATACGAATAATAATCAAAGATCTTCAGAAGAAAATAACCAAAACAAGAACCAGAACGGAAACAACCAACAAAATGCTGCAGAACGTGAGAACCAAAGTCCGGCGTTCGACAGTCAGCATAGTGGTGACTCAAATGGCGGCATGGACCCGGGTGCCATACCTGAAACCGGCGAAGACGCGGCACAACGACGCGAGGATTAAACACCTTCGCTATTTTTTTGCCGAAATTTGTATGTTCGCCTAAAAATTATAAAATGCAGGACATACAAATACGCGAACTCAACAATTTTAACGAGGCCCCTTTCAATCTGTTGCTGCTGGCTGACCCTTCGAGGAAGATGGTCAACCAATACCTGATGAATTCCAGGATATTTGCAGCATACTCCGCCAAAGAGACAGTGGGGGTTTATGTTCTGACAGAAGTTGGCAGTACGACAGCTGAGATAAAGAATATCGCTGTTGATGAGAATCTGCAGGGCAAAGGGATTGGCAAAAGACTTTTGAGACACGCGACATCAACAGCAACAGACCTAAATTACCAAAAATTACGGATAGGAACATCGAACGCCAGTATTTCACAGTTGCACTTGTATCAGGCCGAAGGATTTGATATTATTGAGATAAAAAGCAATTTTTTCGTTGATAATTATCCTGAACCCATTTACGAAAATGGCCTGCAATGCCGCCACATGATCACGCTGGTCAAATATCTCACTTAAAGAATTAAATTATGAAAAAGATACTTTCGCTCACTGTGCTGCTACTCATGTTGGTGACCCACAGCTCATTCGATGCGCCATCGGGAACCAT
>CAZLWZ010000303.1:0-2765 GCA_964563275.1 uncultured Flavobacterium sp. | reverse complement strand
CACCTCCTGTCAGAGAAATTATTATACAAAATTTTGGCACCGATGTTGCTCCGAATGGCAGCATCGACAGACGCCGCCTGGCCGAAATAGTTTTTAATGATCCCAAAAAACTCCAGGAACTAAATAATATTGTGCATCCGGCAGTCGCAAGTAACTTCAGGGAATGGGTTAGCAGGCAGAACGCACCATACGTGATAAAAGAAGCAGCGATTTTATTTGAAAGCGGATCCTATGCCAACTGTGATGCTGTTATCACGGTCACGGCACCTGTGGACCTGCGGATCCAGCGCGTTGTCAACAGGGACGGCGTTACACCGGGGCAAGTTATGGCGCGAATGCAAAACCAGTGGACTGACGAGCAGCGAATTAAAAAAAGTGATTTTATAATAGACAACTCGGGCACAACCAACCTACTCTTACAGATCGACGAATTACATAAAATACTAAACAAAATGTAATTTTTCCTGCTGCTGTTAATATTTGGTTAATGTATTGATTGTTTAAATGTTAAAAAGTTAATTTTGTAAGGATGAATAAATTGTTTTTCAGATTACTTGTTGTTTTAATGAGTTTGTCTTTAATAGGCATCATTTTGGTTCAAGTTTATTGGTTTAACACTTCATTCAAAAACAATGATGAACAGTTTCGGTTTCATGTCACCCAGGTCATTAACAACGTAGCTGACCAGTTACAGCAGGAAGAGGCGAACAGCTTTCTGGAGAAATACAGAATGCTGAAAGATAGTATAGGTAAGGAACCGCAAAAGAGCGATTTCCTTGAATTTATTTACTATCAGCGCGATTCCCGTACTAACGAAACAATTGTTTATTCCAATAGTATATTATCTGAAGATTACAATATTTCGTCTTCGTTCTTTGATAAAAACGCAGATAGCGGTAAACTTAAAAATTACACATCTAAGCGAACCACTGAAATTTATAACAATGGCAACATTGATAAATCCGGATTACAGAGAAATGTGGTGCCGGATATCACCATTGAAAAGTCGGGTGATCTCGATATAATGGACAATGCATTATTTGAAATTTCATTTCGCGACATCGCAGCTGTACGGCCATTGCAGGACAGGGTAAGCAAAGTAAGGCTGCAGCAGTTGCTAAGTAAGCAACTCGATGATTTTGGAGTTAAAACCCGTTTTGAATTCGGTGTGTATAGCAATGGACTGGCAACAAAAATACGGTCTGATAACTTTCGATACGATAAGGATGCAACCTACGCCGTACCGATCTTTATCGACAGTGAAGGCAAGAACAAATACCAGTTACTTGTGAGTTTTCCGCAGAAGAAGCGATTTTTGTTCTCTGAGTTGATTAGCATCACCCTGTTATCGATCGTGTTTACGCTAATCATAATCATCGCCTATTCTAGCGCGTTGAACCAGTTGATCAAGCAGCGTCAGATATCCGAAATAAAAACCGATTTCATCAACAATATGACGCATGAGTTTAAGACGCCTATCGCTACTATCAATCTCGCTTTGGATGCTATTCGCAACCCAAAGATCATTGATGATCAGGAGAAGGTAAAGCGTTATCTGCAGATGATCCGGGACGAGAACAAACGCATGCACGCGCAAGTAGAAAATGTATTACGAATCTCTAAACTCGAGAAGAAGGAGCTCGAAATATCCAAAGATTCACATAACATTCACGATATCCTCGAGGATGCTATGGAACATGTTAACCTGATTATCGAAGACAGGCAAGGCACGATCACTCCGCACTTCAATGCAAGCCGCTCGACGGTTTTGCTCAATGATGTGCACTTTACCAATGTTCTTGTAAACATTCTTGACAATGCCATCAAATATTCGCCAGATGCGCCCGTCATAGATATTTTTACTGAGAACGTAAAAGATTTTATAATAATAAAAGTCCGGGACCGCGGAACAGGTATGAGTAAAGTTGCTCAGAAACGAATATTTGAAAAGTTCTACCGGGAACATACCGGTGATTTGCACAATGTTAAAGGGCACGGTCTGGGTCTGGCATACGTGAAACGGATTGTCGATGATCACAACGGACAAATATTCGTTGAAAGCGAAAAAGGAAAGGGTAGTACCTTTATTTTAAAAATACCACTAATAAACTAAAGCTATGGAAACAGAAAATAAAAAAATTCTCTTAGTCGAGGACGATCAAAATTTTGGTGCAATCTTAAAAGATTATTTGACATTAAATGATTTTGATGTCACCTTGGCCAAAAATGGAATGGAAGGCTTTGAGAAATTCAAAAAAGACACTTACGATCTTTGTATTCTCGATGTAATGATGCCTTATAAAGACGGCTATACATTGGCAAAGGAAATTCGCGAAAAGAATAAAGATGTGCCTATCATCTTCCTGACGGCAAAATCGATGAAGGAAGATGTTCTAAAAGGTTATAAAGTAGGTGCCGATGATTATCTCAATAAGCCCTTTGATTCAGAAGTTTTACTGATGAAAATCAAAGCCATTATTCAGCGTAAGGCAGCCGACAATAAGAATGACCACGTTAAGTTTGAGTTCCAGATTGGCAACTTCCACCTGAATTCAAAACTGAGGTTCCTGACTTATAAAGACGAAGAGCCGATTAAACTTTCGCCGAAGGAAAATGAACTGCTCAAGATGCTTACCCTTCATGAGAACGATCTTATGCCTCGGGAACTGGCGCTAACCAAGATATGGCGTGATGATAACTATTTTACTTCTCGCAGCATGGACGTATATATCGCCAAGTTGCGTAAATATCTTAAACGAGATGAC
>CAZLWZ010000302.1:0-2769 GCA_964563275.1 uncultured Flavobacterium sp. | reverse complement strand
ATCATCCGCTTTACCAAAGAAGCCGAATGGCGAAAATTCCATAAATTCCAACATTATTATTCGGTTTTCCTATACGGTCTTCTGACCTTCAACTGGGCGCTGACAACCGATTTCAAACAGATGCGCAGTTATCTGAAAAGAAAACTTGCCTATGGCGAACCAAAAAGCCCGAAAATTCTGTGGACTACTTTAATAATCACAAAAATAATCTATGTTTCAATCTGGATCGTACTCCCAATTGTTATCGGCATCGTATGGTGGAAAGTGCTGCTCGGATTTTTTGTCATGCACTACACCGCCGGACTTATCCTAAGCATCGTTTTTCAATTGGCGCATGTGGTGGATGAAACCGCAAACCCGATCCCGAATGAAAATGGTGAAATAGAAAATACTTGGGCAATCCACCAATTATACACAACCGCTAATTTCGCTCCGAAAAACAAAATCGTAAACTGGTTTACCGGCGGCTTAAACCACCAGATCGAACACCATATTTTTCCGAACATCAGCCATGTCCATTATGGTAAAATTGCCGAGATCGTAAAGCAAACTGCACGCGAATGTAATTTGCCATACCACGAATTTAAAACCATGCGCAGCGCCGTAATTGCACACTTCAAGCATTTGCGCGATTTGGGTCAAAATCCCGAAATGCAGCCATCATAGCCTTTAGAAACCAAACATCATATAATGAATAACGTTCTTTCTGACAGAATAAACAGCTTATCAACTTCACAGACCCTGGCAATGGCCGCTATGGCACGCGAACTCAAAGCGCAGGGAAAAGATATTATCAGCCTTAGCCTGGGCGAACCCGATTTCAACACACCCGATTTCATTAAGGACGCCGCTAAAAAAGCAATCGACGAGAATTACAGCACCTATTCGCCAGTCGATGGGTATGTCGAACTAAAACAGGCAATCTGCAAAAAATTCAAACGCGACAATAATCTCGATTATACACCGGCAAATATCGTGGTTTCGACCGGCGCCAAACAATCGCTGTACAATATCGCCCAAGTGATGCTCAACGAAGGCGACGAAGTCATCCTTCCCGCACCGTATTGGGTCAGTTATTACGAAATAATCAAACTTTCCGGCGGCGTTCCGGTTGAAGTTCCAACTACGATCGACAGCAATTTCAAGATCACGCCACAGCAACTCGCCGATGCAATCACGCCTCGCACGAAAATGATCTGGTATAGTTCCCCCTGCAATCCAAGCGGTTCGGTTTATAGCCGCGAGGAACTGACAGCGCTTGCCGAAGTTTTAAAAAATCATCCCAACATCTATGTTGTCTCCGATGAGATCTACGAACACATCAACTTCTCGGGTACATTCTGCAGCATCGCCTCTATTCCCGGAATGTTCGAAAAGTCAATTACGGTCAACGGCGTCGCAAAAGCATTTGCGATGACCGGATGGCGAATTGGCTACATCGGCGCACCCGAATTCATCGCCAAAGCATGTACTAAAATGCAGGGCCAGGTGACCTCCGGCGCGAATAGTATTGCGCAGCGAGCCACGATTGCCGCCGTAGAAGCCGATCCGAGCGTACTGGATCACATGGTCGAGGCATTTCACAAACGACGTGATTTGGTCGTTTCATTGATCGAGGACATACCCGGACTCAAATTAAATGTTCCCGAAGGTGCATTTTACGTATTTCCTGATGTTTCTCATTATTTCGGGAAAACACTTCGCGGTACTAAAATCGAAAACGCCGACGATCTTGCCATGTATTTACTGAGCGAAGCCAACGTGGCCACTGTAACCGGAAGCGCGTTCGGAAACCCTGAATGCATCCGCATCTCATACGCAACAAGTGAAGACCAACTCACCGAAGCGCTACGCCGCATCAAAGAAGTTTTGATATAAATCCGCCCCTTTTTTGGGGCTTTTTTAATTTGGGCGTGACACTCCCGAAAGCTTTCGGGAGGTCGGGCTTTCGGCTTTATCCCGCTGCGCGGGGATACCGCCTCTATCCCTCACGCGGGAACCATCAATCCAATTGAATTATGACAAAAAAGATACTATTGCTCGGCTCGGGCGAACTCGGAAAAGAATTTACGATAGCGGCAAAGCGAATCGGACAAACGATCATCGCAGTCGACAGCTATGAAAATGCTCCCGCGATGCAGGTAGCCGATGCATTTGAAATCATCAATATGCTCGATGGCGACCAGCTTGATCGCATCGTTGCAAAACACAAACCCGATTTCATAGTCCCCGAAATTGAAGCCATCCGCACCGAACGATTCTACGATTACGAAAAACAAGGGATTACGGTCGTGCCATCGGCAAAGGCAGCCAACTTTACAATGAACCGTAAGTCGATTCGTGATCTCGCGGCCAAAGACCTCAATATAAAAACAGCCGATTACCGCTATGCAACCACTGCCGAAGAACTTCGCGCAGGTGTTGAAGCCGTCGGGATGCCGTGCGTTGTAAAACCTTTGATGTCGTCATCGGGCAAAGGACAATCGACGATAAAAACTGCCGCCGATATTGAAAAAGCGTGGCAGTACGCCGTCGAAGGTTCAAGAGGCGATGTTGTCGAAGTGATCGTCGAAGCATTCGTAAAATTCAACTCCGAGATCACTTTACTAACCGTCACCCAAAACAATAACCCAACGCTCTTCTGCGCACCAATCGGTCACCGCCAGGTACGCGGCGATTATATGGAAAGCTGGCAACCTGCCGTTATAGCTGATAAAGATTTATACGAAGCGCAGGACATGGCCGAAAAAATTACAGAAGCACTCGGCG
>CAZLWZ010000301.1:0-2788 GCA_964563275.1 uncultured Flavobacterium sp. | reverse complement strand
ATCCCGAAGACGGCAATCAGCTTGTTGACGAGGAGTTTTTCAGCGATCCGAATTCATATCAGCAATTCCTTGCAAAATTATATGCAGGACTAGCTACCACAGGTCAGCAAGGTCCCGCAGGTCAACCGGACATTACAGGAATTGATGAAGGTGAAAGCCAATATATCCGAGGTTTATGGGTAATGCAGGAATTGACCACAGACGAGGCGATAATTGCCTGGAATGATAAGACTATCAAAAATTTCCACTGGCATACATGGACTTCGCAAGATCTTTTCATCAACGCAACTTTCAACCGATTGGATTTCCAGGTGAAGTTGTGCAACGAATTCCTGCGTCAAACCACCGATGCTAATCTTGACGCGCGCGGTGTTGATGCAACGTTACGCGATCAGATAAAAACGTATCGCGCGGAAGCACGCTTTTTACGCGCATTAAGCAATTGGCATTTCCTTGATCTATTTGGAGGAGTTGGTATGGTGACTGAAGAATCACCGTCCGAATTTTTCCTGCCGGAACAAGCTACCAGATTGGAGATGTTTGAATTTATTGAACAGGATCTTCTCGACTGTGTGGTCGACATGAATGAGCCTGCTGCAGTGTCAAATGATTATCCTCGTGCCGATAAAGCTGCTGCTTGGATGCTTTTGTCAAAACTTTATATGAATGCTGAGGTATATATCCAGTCGGCACGATATACTGATGCAATGACATATGTAGAGAAAGTCATTAATGAAAGCGGACGCTCTCTTGCTGCTGATTACGATGAACTATTTTTTGCAGACAACGACCGTCCTGCGATTAGAAAGGAATTTATTTTCGCAGTTGCTTTTGACGGATTAAGAACCACTACATTTGGAGGAACCACATTTCTGACACACGCACCTGTTGGCGGTACGATGTCGCCGGCCGAATTCGGAATCAATGGTGGTTGGGGCGGCATCCGAACAACATCGGCTTTCGTCAATAAATTCAATGATTTCAATGCTGATGACCGTGCTAATTTCCACACCGATGGCCAAACACTTGAAATCGTCAATGTGGGCAACTTCACTGATGGTTATGCGATTGCTAAATTCCGCAATGTCGACGTCAATGGAAATCCGGGTTCCGATGCAGCGGGAGACTTTGTGGATACCGACTTTCCGATATTCCGTCTAGCAGATGCTTATCTGATGTATGCCGAACTGCAGCTTCGCGGCGGCGGTGGCGATGCTGGAACCGCGCTGAATTACGTTAATATGTTGCGTGAAAGGGCTTATGGAGGTACATCAGGTAATGTTAGCGCACTAAACCTGCAATTTATTCTTGATGAGCGTGCACGTGAGTTATATTGGGAAGGACATAGAAGAACCGATTTGATCCGATTCGGACAATTCACCGGAGGAGCTTACATCTGGCCCTGGAAAGGAAATGTGCCGAACGGGGCACCTACGGCGTCATTTAGGAACCTGTTTCCTATTCCCGCTTCGGCATTGGGCGGAAACCCACAGTTAGTACAAAATCCTGGTTATTAATAAACAATAAAATAAGATGAAAAATATAACAAAATCAGTAATTGCACTTTTTGCAATATTCGCAGTGGCCTGTACCTCTGACGATGTAGAAGACAGACCAACAATCGTTGCCGGGGATGCTCCGGTACTATTGGCGCCCGACGATAGTAATATCTATACTTTAGTGATGGAAAATTCGGCACAACAGGCCGAACGTTTTGTGTGGACGCCGGCAACTTTCGGAGAAGATATTGAAATTACATATACGGTTGAAATTGCTGAAGCCGGATCGGGCTTTGCAAATGCTCAATCAGTGGGATCGGTAAATGGAAGTACGCAACTATCGGTGTCGGTTGGGGCCCTTAATACGGCTATAATGAATTTGGGCGCGGAAGCATTTGTAGCCAACTCATTCGATATTCGTGTCAAAGCGACCACGGCAAGTTCGGCAGTAGAACCGTTGTACAGCCAGACGGTAACAATCACAGTAACTCCTTTTGCAGCAATCGAACCTGTTTTGTTTCTTGTAGGAGCGCCACAGGCTCATTACGGTCTTGGCGAATGGGATAACGCCACTGCAATCCCTATGCGTTACATCGGAGATGGTATTACTAAACTTTTTGAAGCCTACGTAAAAGTTAACACTAACCAAGGCTTTAAATTTATTGGTGAACAAGGTACATGGGATAACGGTAATTACGGTACAAATGGTGGTGCGCAGGACGGAAATCTGCTCAATGATGGAGGCAGTGGAGATATTTTGGTAGCTGAGACTACCGGTCCCGGCTTATATTATATACGTGTCGATATCGACGCAATGACATACGAGGCCGTTAAAATGGACTGGGGTATTATAGGCGATTCAACACCGGGTGAATGGAATAATGAAACGCCAATGGTTTACGATTTCGACAGCAACACATTTATGCTTGATACTACATTATCGGATGGCGAATTAAAATTCAGATCTTCAAATACAAGTCAGGCGATATTTGGCTCCACTGAGAGCTGGAAGTTCAATGTCGGTAACAGCGACCCAATGGTTGCATATGATGTAAATGCACCAAATTTTGCGGTGACCGCCGGCGATTATAGCTTAGGTCTTTCGATTGATTTCGACGGCACAGCCACCGTTACAGGTTTATAATATTCTTACTCAAAAGAAGCTGCCCGAAAGGGCAGCTTTTTAATTTATACGAAATGAAAAAATTATTATTACTACTTCTGTTTTTAAAATTTACCGGCTATTCACAGGTCACGACCGTACCGTCGCCACCTGAAGCTGATGCACC
>CAZLWZ010000300.1:0-2790 GCA_964563275.1 uncultured Flavobacterium sp. | reverse complement strand
TCAGATGCGCTATTCAGTTGCGCCACGAGGCCTTAATTCGGGTGCAAATATAGGGAATATTGATTAACTTGCAAATCAAATCTGATATAAAATCATGGATTTAAAAGAATTTATTCGTTCTGTTCCTGATTTTCCCAAAGCAGGAATTGACTTTAAAGATATCACGCCACTTCTCAATGATCCAATGGCTTCGGAAGAATGTTTGAGATTGCTTCTGCACAATCTTAGCGACATCAAAATTGATAAAGTTGCCGCGATCGAAAGTCGCGGTTTCTTCTTTGGGACCTTGCTGGCACAGCGGCTGCGAGCTGGATTCGTGCCGATCCGCAAACCTAATAAACTTCCTTTTGACACACTTTCTGCTTCGTATGCACTAGAATACGGCCGGGATACGCTGCAAATGCACGTAGATGCAATTAATAAAGGAGACAAGGTGCTGATCCACGACGACGTTCTCGCCACCGGAGGAACAGCAAATGCGGCGTGCGAACTTATAGAAAACGCCGGCGGAATTATAGTGCAGTGTAATTTTCTAATGGAGCTTACCTTTCTTAACGGTCGTCAAAAAATTCAGCGGCATCCCACATATTCCGCAGTGATCTATTGATCCAGCGCCCGCGTTGTAATATAATATTTCCACGCAATGAGAGCTTTCTGCCATTTTGTTGCCTTGGACAGGTCAAGCTGCTTCCGCGTAAAATTGGGAAGAAGTATTTTATTCAATTTTGCCAGTACTTTGAACATAAATCCCCTTTTGCGTAAAGATAACATCTTTAATAAAAGCTTTTTCAAGCTTGCACAAAATGTGCATGATTTCCTCTTCCTTATTGGTCATTTTCTGCATGCTTTTTTTTATTTGGGCGTTTCCTCCCGATTCCCAAGCCGTTGGGAATCGCGAGGCCGGGCTTTCCGTTTCCATCTTTTGCGGCTTCGCCTGGCGCAAAAGGATGTACACTTCTATCCCTAACGCATCACCGACATAGCTCATTACGCCGTACAACTATAATTGTAGCTGTAAAACTATAAAGTAGTTAGTTTTGCAATATTGTAAGATGAATGAAATTTTTAAAGTCGCTCTTCCGAAGTCAGTTTTCGAAGGTATAATGCACAACCCGCCGCCGATAATCCAAGGGTGCCCATCACGAACCAATTGGTCTGATATCCGGCATGAGCAATGATCTCCATCCCGGATTTGGAGCTTATGATATGCGCAAGGCTAAAGCTCATTGTGTACAATGCCATATAACGGCCTTCATGGCCACGCGGCGCGCGATTCATAGCAAAGGAATTGCTGAACGGAAAAGCAAACATTTCACCCACGGTAATAAACAGTATGCTGATAACAAGAATTCCCGCCCAGACGTTTATCAGCAACAGGTAAAAGCTTATTGACATCAGCAGCGACCCCCACAAAATGATTTTTAATTTGTTTACGTTTTTTCGTTCAAAGTAACTGACGATCGGCATTTCGAGAAAGAAAATCAGCAGGCCGTTAAGCGTCATCAGCAACCCGGTCTGGAACTCGGTCAGCCCGAACGCTTCGTGATGGTACAATGGCAGTGTAGTGAACAACTGAAAGAATATCACGGCGGTCGCGAAGCTGACAAAAAGAAAAATCCAAAATGGTTTATCGCGGAAAACAGAAGGAACGGCCGCCATTTCGGCATGCTCGGTATCGCTGATCGGGGCTTTTTTCTTTTCTTTTACCAGCGCGGCAAAAATCAGGATCGATACAATGCATGATGTACCATCTACATAAAACAACCCTTCATAGCCGATTCCCATGATGATCAATCCACCAAGCGCAGGCCCGGCAGCAAAGCCTAAGTTAACTGCTAACCGCACCAGAGTCAGTGCCCGAGTCCGGTTCTCTGGCTTTGCATAAGCTCCGAGTGACACGAACATCGCCGGCCGGAACATATCGGCAATGACCATAATGAGGAACATCGCCGCGCATAATCCCCCAAACGAGGTGATCTGCGGAATCACGTAAAACATCAGTCCGCTTGTAAACAAACTAAAAACCATGATTTTATAAAAGCCGACCTTGTCGGAAAGCTTTCCGCCAAGCCATGAGCCCAACATCGATCCTGCTCCGAACGCAACCATGATCCAGCCGACTTCACTATAGCTGAACATCAGCTCTTCTTTCAGGTATTTTGAAAGAAACGGGAGCACCATCGTGCCCGCGCGGTTAATAAAAGTTATAATGGCCAATATCCAGACCTCACGGGTAAAACCACGGAAGTTATTAATATAGCGTCGGAAAGCGGTCGTAAGCATGTGGCTTAAATTGGGCGCAAAGTTACAAAGGTTAAATTAACTTCAATGCAAGCTATAGGATCCGTTTCCGGGGTTGTTTTTCGCTATTTTTGCTTAAATTAATCGCATGCGTAATTTTGTAATCGTTTTCTTTTTGCTGGTTGTCTGCGACACATCAGCGCAGAATGGCTTCTCGGCCGACTCAATTCATGCATTTCATCAAAAGCTGAACCTTCAGTTTGCCGATTCGCTGACTTCGCCCTTGCAAAAGCAAGATCTCGCCCAATTTAGCAGTCTCGATTTTTTTGAACCCAATCCGGCATTTCATGTCAAAGCAAAATTGATCCGCAGCCACGGAGAAAAACCGTTTGCGATGCCAACCACAACCGATCGCCGACCAATGTATATAAAGTTTGGTGAATTGCATTTTTCGATTCACGGTCAGCAGTTTCAGCTGAATGTGTATCAGAATGTCAGCTTGCCCCGAAACCCGCTGTATAAAGACAATCTGTTTTTACCATTTACTGA
>CAZLWZ010000299.1:0-2796 GCA_964563275.1 uncultured Flavobacterium sp. | reverse complement strand
CGCGGTGGTCGAACTGATTGCACTCGATGATGCCGAAATCAAATATTCGACGGTTCAGAACTGGTATCCCGGAAACAAGGAAGGAAAAGGCGGCGTTTATAATTTCGTCACCAAACGCGGACTGTGCGAGAAGAACGCCAAAATCTCATGGACGCAGGTCGAAACCGGTTCTGCAGTTACATGGAAATACCCGTCTTGCATATTAAAAGGCGACAATTCGATCGGTGAATTTTATTCGATCGCCGTGACCAATAATTTTCAGCAGGCCGATACCGGGACTAAAATGATTCACCTCGGCAAGAACACAAAATCGACAATTATTTCAAAAGGTATTTCAGCCGGAAAGTCCCAAAACAGCTATCGCGGATTGGTGCAGATAGGTTCACGTGCCGAAAACGCACGTAACTTTTCACAATGTGATTCACTGCTAATGGGAAATAACTGCGGAGCGCATACCTTTCCGTATATCGAAAGCAAGAATTCATCTGCCAAAATCGAACACGAAGCAACAACCAGTAAAATTGGTGAAGACCAGGTTTTCTATTGCAACCAGCGCGGCATCCCGACAGAAAAAGCGATTGCACTAATCGTAAACGGATTTAGTAAAGATGTTTTAAACAAACTCCCAATGGAATTCGCGGTCGAAGCACAGAAATTGTTAGAGATCTCGCTGGAGGGAAGTGTGGGGTAATTTAGCTTTGCTCCGTTCGGCTCCGCCTCGGGTGTGAGAATTGGTTAATTTGAAAATTTGAAAATGAAAGGCCAGGAGAATATCATCGTGCAACTGAGTTTAAATTTCGCTCTTGAAATTATTAAATACTGCGAGATTTTAGAAGAACGGCGACGATATGTAATTGCTAATCAACTTTTAAAGTCGGGAACATCGATAGGGGCGAATATCAGGGAGGCGCAAAATGCTGAAAGTAAAGCCGATTTCATCCATAAATTTAAAATTGCCGCTAAAGAAATTGAAGAAACGGGTTATTGGTTGGAACTATGCAAACTCTCCGACGGATATCCGACAACGGAATCCCTTGACGATCAATTACAAAATATCGAACGGGTTGTAAACAAAATTATCATCACATCTAAAAAGTAACTTATTACGGAAATTATTAAATTTCCAAATTATCAAATTTCCAAATTAACATGTTATCAATAAAAAACCTCCACGCATCAATCGACGATAAAGAAATTCTTCGCGGGATCAACCTTGAAGTAAAAGCAGGTGAAGTCCATGCGATCATGGGTCCAAACGGATCTGGAAAAAGTACACTTTCGGCTGTAATTGCCGGAAACGAACACTTCGATGTTACAGAAGGCAGCATATCGCTTGACGGCGAAGATCTGGCCGATCTGGCTCCTGAAGAACGTGCACATAAAGGTGTTTTCCTTTCATTCCAGTATCCGGTGGAAATTCCGGGTGTGTCGGTGACTAATTTTATGCGCACCGCCATAAACGAATCCCGAAAAGCACAAGGGCTTGAAGAAATGCCCGCCAATGTGATGCTGAAAACAATCCGGGAAAAATCGGAGTTGCTTGAGATCGACCGCCGATTTTTATCGCGTTCACTAAACGAAGGCTTTTCCGGTGGTGAGAAAAAGCGAAACGAGATATTCCAGATGGCGATGCTTGAACCGAAACTCGCGATCCTCGATGAGACCGATTCCGGATTGGATATCGACGCACTTCGAATCGTCGCAAACGGTGTTAATAAGCTAAAAAGCGAAAAAAACGCTGTTGTTGTCATCACGCACTATCAGCGGCTGCTCGACTATATCGTCCCCGATTTCGTCCATGTATTGCACAACGGTAAAATCGTCAAATCAGGCGGTAAAGAACTGGCATACGAACTTGAAGAAAAAGGGTACGACTGGATTAAAAACGAGAATTGAAAATAAGTCGAAAGTGGAAAGTGGAAAGTCTAAAGTCTAAAGTCGAAAGTCGAAAGTTATGGAGTGAAGTATAAAGACATTACAGATTTATAATTAAAAAATATACGCCATGCAGCCCATAAAATCTTTTGAAGAAATTATTTCTTGGCAAAAAGCACGATTATTTGCGCAGAGAATTTATTTGATAACGGGAAACGATCTGTTTAATAAAGATATTGATTTTAAAAGACAGATTAGAAGAGCAACAGTTTCAATAACATCAAATATCGCGGAAGGTTTTGAAAGGCATACAGACAAGGAATTTATCCACTTCCTTTATATTGCAAAAGCATCGGCAGGTGAAGTTCGATCGCAACTTTATTTGGCGTCCGATTTGAAATATATCGCAAGAACAGTTTGATACCTTACTCTCAGAGATATCGGAAATATCCAAATTACTGGCGGGATTTATAAAATATCTACATAATAACAAATAAAAAAATAATGGATTTACGATTGTGAATATTGAAATTTAGCGGATTTCCCCACTTTTCAACTTTCAACTTTCGACTTTCAACTTAAAAGATGGAATTAAAAGATAAACTCATATCATCGTTCATGGCATTCGAAGAAAAAGTCGATGTCCATGCGCAGCTACATGATATTCGGACAGCAGCAATAAAGAATTTTGAATTGAAAGGGTTTCCGTCAAGACGCGATGAAGCGTGGAAATATACTTCGTTGAATTCGGTTCTGAAAAACGATTTTTCAGTGTTCCCGAAACACGATGGCGAAATAGAATCGGCTGAGGTGAGGAAATACTTCCTGCACGAGATCGACACTTATAAAGTCGTTTTCGTCGATGGTGTATTCAATTCGTTTTTGTCATCCACTACTCATGACGGAATCGATGTTTGCCTG
>CAZLWZ010000298.1:0-2823 GCA_964563275.1 uncultured Flavobacterium sp. | reverse complement strand
TAAAAAAAACCTTAAACAAATCAAATTAAAATGGTTAAACAAACAACCATAAAAGAAGAAGTATCATTAGTTGGTGTTGGGCTTCATACCGGAAAAGAAGTTAAGATGACTTTTAAACCCGCCCCTGTAAATAACGGTTACACTTTTGTTCGCGTAGATCTTGAAGGCAGCCCCGTTATTGAAGCCGACGCGAATTATGTCGTAAATACGCAACGCGGCACCAATCTCGAAAAAAGAGGCGTAAAAATCCAGACATCTGAACATGTTCTTGCCGCATTTATTGGATGTGACGTCGACAATGTGATCATCGAGCTGGATAATTCAGAACCGCCAATAATGGATGGTTCATCTAAATTTTTTGTCGAAGCAATCGAAAAAGCAGGAGTTATCGAGCAGGATGCCGAGCGGAATGTTTACGTAGTAAAAGAAGTGATCTCTTTTACCGACGAAGCCAGCGGTAGTGAGATCCTGGTCATGCCGGCCGACGACTACCAGGTTACGACAATGGTCGATTTTGGTACCAAAGTGTTAGGTACGCAAAACGCGACAATGAAAAATATATCGGAATTCAAGAATGAAATCGCCGACGCACGTACTTTCAGTTTTTTGCATGAACTCGAAGCACTACTCGAAAATGGATTGATTAAAGGTGGCGATCTTAACAATGCAATCGTCTATGTCGACAAGGAAATTTCCGATAAAACTATGGATAGCCTTAAAGTGGCATTTGGAAAAGATAAAATATCGGTTAAACCAAACGGAATCCTCGATAACCTGACGTTGCATTACCCAAATGAGGCGGCGCGCCATAAACTCCTGGATGTGATAGGTGATCTGGCTTTGATCGGGACCCGTATTCAGGGTAAGGTCATTGCCAATAAACCGGGGCATTTCGTGAACACGCAGTTCGCCAAGAAGATGGCAAAACTGATAAAGATCGAACAGCGTAACCAGGTTCCGGTGTACGATTTAAATCAGGAGCCGCTGATGGACATCCACAAAATCATGAGTATTTTGCCACACCGTCCGCCGTTTTTGCTGATCGACAGGATAATTGAAATGTCGGACAACCATGTCGTCGGGATGAAGAACGTCACAATGAATGAAAGTTTCTTCGTTGGCCATTTTCCCGGTGCGCCGGTTATGCCTGGTGTTTTGATCGTCGAAGCGATGGCGCAGTCGGGCGGAATACTAATTTTAAGTTCTGTTCCTGATCCCGAGAATTACCTGACGTACTTTATGAAAATAGACAATGTTAAGTTTAAGCAGAAAGTGCTTCCGGGCGATACACTGATTTTTAAATGCGATTTGATATCGCCAATACGACGCGGAATATGCCACATGCAGGCCAATGCCTTTGCCAACGGGAAACTGGTTGCCGAAGCAGAACTGATGGCACAGATAGCACGCGTAAATTAAACAATACTTATGAATCAACCCTTAGCATATGTTCATCCGGGCGCGAAAATAGCCAAAAACGTAGTAATTGAGCCTTTTACAACAATCCACAACAATGTGGTTATTGGCGACGGAACCTGGATTGGCTCGAACGTCACCATCATGGAAGGAGCGCGCATCGGTAAGAATTGCAATATTTTTCCCGGTGCCGTAATATCAGCAGTTCCGCAGGATTTAAAATTTGGTGGTGAAGATTCCCTTGCCATTATCGGAGACAACTGTACCATCCGCGAATGCGTCACCATTAATCGCGGTACCATTGCATCGGGACAAACTACATTGGGAAACAATTGCCTGGTAATGGCAACGGCGCACATCGCGCATGATTGTCATATTGGTGACAATGCCATTATAGTAAACGGAGTTGCATTGGCCGGACACGTCACGGTCGGAAACTATGCGATCATCGGAGGATTGGCAGCTATACATCAGTTTATAAACATTGGAGACCATGCCATGATATCAGGAGGGTCGCTTGTACGCAAAGACGTACCGCCGTTCACCAAGGCCGCCAAAGAACCGCTGTCTTATGTCGGTATCAATTCCGTTGGCTTGCGCCGAAGGGGATTTACCACAGAAAAGATCCGCGAGATCCAGGAAATTTACAGAATCCTGTACCAGAAAAATTATAACACTACGCAGGCCGTCGGCATTATTGAGGCGGAAATGGAAGCGACGCCGGAGAGAGACGAAATCATTCTGTTCATCAGGAATTCATCCCGAGGCGTCATGAAAGGCTACACCGGAAACTATTAATAAATTTTATAATAACTCACTATAATGGCAAGTACATCAGATATCAGGAACGGATTGTGTATTAGATACAACCACGATATATACAAAATCATCGAATTCCTTCATGTGAAGCCCGGTAAAGGCCCGGCTTTCGTAAGAACAAAACTCAAAAGCTTAACAAACGGAAAAGTATTGGACAATACGTTTTCGGCTGGTCATAAGATTGATGAAGTTCGGGTCGAGACCCACGAATATCAGTTTTTATATGCGGAAGGCAACAACTATAATTTTATGCACATCGAAACGTTTGAGCAAATATCGTTGGATAAAGCCATTCTTGATGCACCTGATTTATTAAAAGAAGGAGCAACTGTAAAAGTTATCATCAACGCTGAAACGGAAGCTCCTTTATCGGTAGACATGCCTGCCTCAGTGGTGCTTGAAGTAACTTACTCCGAACCGGGTGTTAAAGGAAACACTTCGACAAATGCAACAAAACCAGCGACTGTAGAAACGGGCGCGACGGTCAATGTACCGCTTTTCATCAATGAAGGCGACAAAATCAAGATCGATACCGCGACGAGTTCGTACATGGAGCGCGTAAAATAGATTATACGGCGATTGCCGACT
>CAZLWZ010000297.1:0-2829 GCA_964563275.1 uncultured Flavobacterium sp. | reverse complement strand
AATCTGGGCGTACATTTGTTTGCGGGGCAAAATACCGCCTTTCTTTGCCACGGCGTATAAAATCCGTGAGCTGCCTTTTTCCAGACGGTTGTTCAAAAAGTTCCGGATAATGAAAACCGTCAGCAAAATTCCGATGACAGGAAGGATGCTATTGATATATGGTAATTTAGCATAGCCGTTGATGTAATTGGCGAAAAGAAATACGTTGTGTGCAAAACTCTTCAGCAGGATTACTGCCAGTGCACATGTCACAGATACCACGATACACGCGAGGTAGATAAAATGTCGTTCCGAGAGAAGCTTTTTAAAAATAAAGAAAACGGTTTCGAACAGCCCGCTAAGCCTGCGCAAAAATTTTATAATGGACGAAAAGCGTTTATCTTCCATGGATTGCAGCCTCGGTTAAAGATGTACTGCTAAAGTAGCACTTTTACTAAAATTTTCAGTAGCAGAAGCGGGGACAATTACAGGTCCCTGCGTCTAAGTTCGGCGTAGGCAACGACATCGTCAAAAAAAACAAAGAACTCCTGCTCAAAAAGGTCGTAATGAACTTTAAGATCCTGCACCGACAGCGCCATTCCGGATTTATTTTTCGTTCGCTGATCCATTTGCGACAGAATTCTTCCTATCCCTTCAATTGAGCGGTAGCTAACCAACCAGTTGTACTTAATCATGTAAGGCATCAGCTGCTTTGTCTTGTCGGTTAAGACGTTATAATTTCGCGTTAGCGAGGCATAAAATTGGGCTACATAATCTTCCAGAGGAATGTCGCAGTACAGTGTCCAGTTCGCGGCGAGAAAATGATCATAAAACACATCCACTATAACACCTGCATAATGGTGGTATTTCGGATGAAGTCTGTGGGTACTTTTTCTGAAAACAGGATGCACGTCGGTAAAAGTATCGATTTCCCTGTGCAGCAGAATCCCTTTTTGTACAGCTTGGGGCAGTGTCGCATAATTTTTTCCACGAATTCCATCGGCCATGAAGTTGCCGATTTTCAATAGCTCATCGTCGCCGGAAAGAAATATGTGCGCAAGAAAATTCATCTGTCCAAGGTAGTTTTTATTAAGCAGCAATTTGCCATACGCCACGCATAATCGTTGCTCAATTGTTATATTTGCCGTCGAAAGTAACTTACAATTTACGCAATTCATGACTTTAATAAAATCTATTTCGGGAATCAGAGGAACGATAGGCGGTAAGACAGGTGATAACCTGACACCGGTCGACGCCGTAAAATTTGCGTCGGCCTACGGAACATGGCTCAGGAACTATAGCAATAAACAGGATTTAACAGTGGTGATTGGGCGCGACGCACGAATTTCAGGTCCGATGATCCACAATTTGGTGGTGAACACTTTGGTTGGCCTGGGAATTAATGTAATCGATTTGGGGCTGTCGACCACGCCAACTGTTGAAGTTGCAGTACCGCTCGAAAAAGCCGATGGCGGAATCATCCTTACCGCATCGCACAATCCCAAACAATGGAATGCACTGAAGTTACTGAATGAAAAGGGTGAGTTTTTAAGTGGTGCCGAAGGTGTAAAAATCCTCGAAATCGCCGAGGCCGAAGCCTTTGATTTTGCCGATGTCGATAATTTGGGTCAGATACAGATCAATGATTCGTACATGGATATTCATATTGATGAAGTACTGGATCTGGCTTTAGTTGATGTAGATGCTGTAAAGGCGGCAAAGTTTAAAGTGGTGGTCGACGGAGTGAATTCGTCCGGCGGAATCATCATTCCTCGCTTATTAAAATTAATGGGCGTGGAGGTGATTGAGCTTTATTGCGAACCAAACGGACATTTTCCACACAACCCCGAGCCGTTGAAAGAGCATTTGACAGATATATCCGAACTGGTTGTCAAAGAAAAGGCCGATTTGGGAATTGTTGTCGATCCCGATGTCGATCGTCTGGCATTTATCAGCGAAGATGGTGAAATGTTTGGCGAGGAATATACTTTGGTAGCGGTAGCCGATTACGTCCTTAGCCGGACACCGGGAAATACAGTCTCTAACATGTCTTCTTCCAGAGCGCTTCGCGATGTGACCAATAAGCACAACGGCAAGTACGAAGCGAGTGCCGTGGGTGAAGTGAACGTAGTAGAACTAATGAAAAAGAACAATGCAGTAATAGGAGGAGAGGGAAATGGAGGAATCATTTATCCCGAGCTCCATTACGGACGCGACAGCCTTGTTGGCGTAGCGCTTTTCCTGACGCATCTTGCCTATAAAAAAATAAAGGTTTCTGAACTTCGGGCGTCTTATCCGGAATATTTCATGAGCAAAAATAAGATCGAGCTCACGCCGCAAATTGATGTTGATGCAATTCTGCGCGAGATGACCGAAAAATATCAATCAGAGGATTGTACAACCATCGATGGCGTCAAGATCGATTTTGCAGAAAACTGGGTGCACCTTCGAAAATCGAATACTGAACCAATTATCAGGATTTACACGGAAGCAGGCACTCAGGAGCAGGCCGACGAGCTTGCAAAACGTATTATTGATGAGATAAAGATGGTGGCAGGAATATAGTATCAACGACGGATAATTAAAAAAGTTATGGTTTCAGCAGAGCATAATCTGGATACGGCGCTTCAGGATTATTTTTCAGAATTCAGGAAAAATATTATCGGTATCGATCAGGAATTCGAGTCCCCTTTCGGCCGCAGGAAAATCATCTATACCGATTGGACGGCTAGTGGCAGGCTTTACCGCCCGATCGAGGAAAAGCTGCTAAACGATTTCGGGCCGTTTGTAGCCAACACGCATACCGAGACTACCGTTTCGGGAACAGCAATGACAATGGCCTACCACCAG
>CAZLWZ010000296.1:0-2831 GCA_964563275.1 uncultured Flavobacterium sp. | reverse complement strand
ACGGGACCTGCGCGAAGTTGATTTAATGGCCAAAGATGCGAGTCCGCGTAATTTCGAACGAATCTACAACATTTATGTTCAACTTCACAAGCGCCAGGAAAGCATCAGACCGTTGCTTCCCCTGAAAATCCTCGAGCAAAACCGCACCGCAAACTTTGAATTCGGCGATTACAGCGAACAAATTGTCGACAGTAAAAGGGCGCTTTCAAAATATTTATACGATAATACTCGTGCTCTTTTGCTTACAACAGATAAGATGAACCACCGACGGGCGTATGACGACCTTGTGTACCTTGAACAGATAAACCCGGGATACAAAGATGTTGCGGCACTTACTGAACAAGCACGCTTTAAGGGCACCGATTTCGTCAGCGTCGACACCAAGAATGAAACGGGGATGATCATACCGCAGCGTCTTCAGGAGGACCTTCTTAACTTTACGACCCATGGCCTGAACGATAAGTGGACCGTGTACCACCGGTCCAGACAGCCCGGGATAAATTATAATTTCGGGATTGTGGTAAACTTCAGGGAAATAAAAATTTCACCTGAACAGGTGCGGGAGCGGCAATTCGTTGCCGAACGTGAAATCGTCGATGGCAGGCGCGAACTTAAAGACCGGCGTGGCCGAGTGGTAAGAGACAGCCTCGGGAATGTGGTAATGGTCGATGTGATTAAAACCGTCAAGGCAACTGTCCGTGAATTTACTCAAAACAAAGCAGTACAGGTCGCAGCCGATATCGATTATATCGATTATAGAAACAACCTGCTACTGCAGTCATTTCCGGTCGCTAGCGAATTCCAGTTTCAGAATGTATATGCGCGATATCGCGGTGACCGGCGTGCTGCCGATGACCAATATCAAATTATGTTTGATCGCCGCGCTATGCCGTTCCCGTCAAACGAGCAAATGGTCTTTGACACGGGAGAAGATTTAAAAACGAAATTAAAAAAGATTATCACACGAAACCGGATCAGCGGTTAGACTACATTCCGGGATCATCGGCACTCGGACCGTACGTCGAGGGAACCGGGATATCCAGCAGTCTCAAATACACGCCTAATTGCGCACGGTGATGTACCGTCTGGTTCAATGCGTGCCTGATTGTTTCGGCTTTAGTTTTCACGGAATAGATGACCTCGCCGCTGCGCAATGTCCACATTTCAGACAGTTTTGCTTCGTTCTCCGGCACGAGTACGGCACGTGCTTCGGCCAGTGATTTTTCAAAAAGCTCCAGGAGTTCTGCTGAGGAATTAATTTCAGTAGGTTTATACGACGAGGTTGCAAAGTCGAGTTCGTCGGTCATCAGCGCCATCTTCACCCAGGTGGGCAGTTCGGCAATATGCGTGGCGAGCGAGCGGGCACTCATGCTTTTTACGTGTGGCTGCCAATCAAATTTAGACGCCGGCATTGCAGCTAAAATCTTTCTGGTTGCTACAGCTTCCTCGTTCATTTCTTTTAGGAACAGGTCGATCATATTCATATCGTATCAATTTTTCGCGCCAGCGCATCTGCATCTATGTCGCTGTGTGACGCATCATAAACTGCCTGACCGTTCTTGATCAACAAAATTTGCGGCGATTGATGAACCACGTTAAATCGATCAGAAATCAGATTCGAAATTTCACGGTTTTCCAGAAGATCTAGAAAATACGGCGTAACTTTATCATGAAGCCCATATTCCCGCTCGAATTGTTTGAGAGCCATTCGGCTGATGCTGCAGCTGGTGCTATGCTTAAAAATGACCGCAGGCTTGGTTGCTGACTCCTTTACGATATCATCTAGTTGCTGAACATTATCGAGTTGGTTCCATTGAATATTTGCGGGAGTGTTGCCTGAGGAACCGAAAAAGCTGTCTATGAGGCCCATATCATGTGTGTTGTGACAATCTGTCGGATGAAGTATGAAAATAAAAGACAAGATGTCTTATATAACTATCTGGAATATATATTGAAAACCAGCTTCTCAAATTTAGCAAAAACGTCAGTCATTTCTGTTAAACCTTATACAAAAAACCATGAACATAAAAAATTTCACAATAAAGTCGCAAGAGGCCCTGCAGCAGTCGCAGCAGATTGCTCAAAGTTTAGGGCAACAGCAGATAGAGAATGAGCACATTTTCCGTGCGTTATTAGAAGTCGATGAAAACGTAGCTCCTTTTCTATTAAAAAAGCTCAACATCAATGTTGGGTTGTTCACACAAATCCTCGACAGTACAATCCAAAGCTTTCCGAAAGTCTCGGGCGGCGAACTGCAATTTTCGCGTGATGCCTCAAAGGCATTAAACGAGGCCGAAATTATTTCTAAACAAATGAACGACGAGTTTGTCTCGATCGAGCATTTAATACTTGCCATATTTGCTTCACGAAGTAAAGTTGCCCAAATTCTAAAGGACCAAGGCGCCACCGAAAAAGGGCTTCGGGCTGCTATAGACGAACTGCGAAAAGGCGAACGGGTCACCTCGGCATCAGCTGAAGAAACCTATAACGCGTTAAATAAGTATGCGAAAAACTTAAATGAACTTGCACGCGGCGGAAAACTCGATCCGGTAATCGGACGCGACGAGGAGATTCGGCGTGTATTGCAGATCCTTACCAGGCGAACAAAAAACAACCCTATGCTGGTAGGTGAGCCCGGCGTTGGAAAAACCGCCATTGCAGAAGGTCTGGCGCACCGCATCGTCGACGGTGACGTACCGGAAAACCTGAAGGATAAAATTGTTTATTCCCTCGATATGGGTGCACTGATTGCCGGGGCAAAATACAAAGGCGAATTTGAGGAAAGGCTGAAATCGGTTGTCAAGGAAGTCACTTCAGCCGAAGGCGACATC
>CAZLWZ010000295.1:0-2838 GCA_964563275.1 uncultured Flavobacterium sp. | reverse complement strand
GTCTGGTATTTTTCACCATTTGTGATTCCGTTGGAAAGTTTTTCGATTGCCTGCGGCTGATCGCCGGTCGGTTTGTAATCAGATACTACCTTAAATTTCATGTAATCTGCTAAGAATTAGGAAAGCAAAGTTACAAAGGAATGCGTCAAAAAGAGTTTATGAAAACTTAAAACTTCCAGTCGGTTTGCTGCGACTCCGACAGGAATGTCCAAGCCACGATTCGGCTTGTTTTCTGGCCTTGCGACATTTCAATGGTTTTTACTGATACGGCATTGACCTTGTTCAAAAGCTTGTAGATCGCCTTCAGGTTTGAAAATTTGGAAACCAATGTCGTAAACCAGAAACACTGTTTCGGATAGCGGACACTTTCATATATCATCTGGGTGATGAACGCCATTTCGCCGCCTTCGCACCATAGTTCGTGGTTTTGGCCGCCGAAATTTAGTGAAGCGGTGGTTGCTTTTTTGCCTTCGAGATTTGAGATTTTGCGCAGTGTTCCTTTTGCCGCGTCTTCTGCCGACGCATGAAACGGCGGGTTACAGATCGTAAATGCGAATTTGTCGGCGGGTTGGATTATGTCTTTAAAGATAAACCGGCTGTTAGTCTGTTGTTGCAGACTGATCACATCTATTAGATGGGGATTTCTGCGGATGATTTCCGAACAGTTTTCCAGCGCTTCGGGGTCGATATCGGTGCCAACGAAGCTCCAGCCATAAACCGAATGTCCGATCAGCGGATAAATGCAATTCGCTCCGATGCCAATGTCGAGTCCGCATACCGATTCTCCTTCCGGAATAATTCCATTATTTGAAGTTGCAAGCAAATCGGCGATGTTGTGGATATAATCGGCGCGGCCCGGGACCGGCGGACAAAGATAGTTTTCGGGAATATCCCAATCCTGAATGCCATAATACTCCGCCAGCAAAGCTTTGTTGAGTTGTATAACTGCGGCGGCGTCGCTGAAATCGACAGTTTCGATGCCGTGCTTATTTGTAGTTACGAAATCGGACAGATCCGGATTGGCGGCAATAAGTTTTAAAAAATCATATCGCGTCCTATGCACGTTGCGCGGGTGCAGTTGCGATTTTTCGATATCCGGTTTAGGCTTCACGTGCCAAAGGTAGTGAATCTGATTTTGTCCAGAATTATTCGATCAATCCCGACACTCCATCAGCAGTAAATCGCCGTTCTCATACGTAATCGTAACCATGCCGTCGGTGGAGACATGGTTGCTGCTGCCGGTTCGGTAACCTAATGTCAGCGTGTCGTCGTTTAGCGGATAGAACAAATTTTCCGATGAAATTCCGGTTACGGTTCCGACTGGAATCAGCGATAAAGGCGTATTTGCAGGATACCATTTCTGATATTTTTTTGGTAGCAGAAAAACCTTCGAATAATCATCGAGGATCACGATTTTTAGCTGGTCGCGGTAGCGGACAATATTCGTCAGGTTTGTAATCGTATGATCGGTGCGGCGGCCGGTTGCCCAGACCACGTTTACGGCAGGTATTTTTCGTTCGATAAGGTAATCGAATGCTTTGTCAAGATCGGTTTTGTTTTGATCGGGCGTGTGGACAATTTCGATGGGAAACTGACTTTCCAGCGGACTCAAGCCGTTGTCAAAATCACCCAGATGTACGTCGATCTTGATGCCGCGTGCGATGACGCGATCGATGGCCGAGTCGAGTACGATTACCAGCGGTGACCATTCGAGTAACTGTCCGAGCAGTTCGTCGCTGCACGATTCGCCATTCGCGATAATAAGTGCGGGTTCCTGGTCGTCGCGTACTATATGATGTGAAGACATGGTTAGTGGATAGTTGTTAGTGGATAGTAGTTAGGAGATAGTTGTTAGTTGTAAAGTGGTTTTCGGAAAGGATGCCGGTCTTTTCAGCTTTCAACTTTATGACAAATATAGCCCGGATGGCAATGGAAAACAAAACCCGGCCGCGAGCATGGTTTTGTTTTGCTGCCGGCGCGACCAACGGAAGCGCGCGGCGGCGATTACAAAACCGCGAGCGGCCGGTTTTTTTGCAATGAACAGCCGGAACAGCTACTGAACAACATAGTTAACTTCAACTGATTCCGATAAACTGAAATATCCCAACGCATAATTATCCGGGTCGGTGGTGTTGACGATGTTGCCGCGAACGGTTGCCGGCGGTGACGAAAACGGGCTTCCACCGTTGCTTCCGGCGATCGATAACAGAATGTTCATGTAATTATAGTAGCGCTGCGAAATTCCCGATAAGCGGAAGTCGAGGTTGGAACCGGGTTCAAGATCTTCATCAGAGTACAACGCAAAAATCGTATTTCCCTGAAAAAGTCGGTCTTCGGTGACGTCGAACTCGGGAATGGCACTGAAATTAGTCTTAAAACGCGACAGGTAGTAATCATCGGTTGCGCCGTTGTCGGTAAAAAAGATTTTGACTTCTATGTTTTCGCCTGTGAATCCGCCTTCGTTATTTTGCTCGATATCGCCAAGCTCGGGAACGGCTTTCAGTGTTTCGGTCGCGGTGTAGGTTTGTCCGTTGACGATTACTGTGAGTTCATAACTTTGGTTCAGCATCGGCATAAAGTCGGTACAAACATAAGTTCCGGGAGCTGCTTCGAGAAAATCGAATGTTGATGTTCCATCGGTAACGAATATTGTCGCGCCTGAAACTGTCGGGATTTGTGTGTTAAAATAACCGGTTGTGGTCGTCAGGCGAATGGTTTGCTCGGCGCCATCGGTTCCTTTAAACCAGTGGATCGACGCGTCGATTACAAGACGTGGTTCGGCGGTTTCAAGATCGACATCGATCACTTTTTCGCAACTGATGCAGAACGTCAATAATA
>CAZLWZ010000294.1:0-2859 GCA_964563275.1 uncultured Flavobacterium sp. | reverse complement strand
AAGCACGGAATATTCTTCTTTTGCCTTGATGCAAAAGAAGCAAAAGATCAAGGCTCGCTTAAAATTTGCTGCCATTTCTAAAGCCGTGCTGCGGCCACGATAACCCCAGCCGCTCGCCAAGATTTAACTAACTTTTATAAGTGATTTTTGCGTCCATCTTCTTTTCGGCCATGTCGTGCCGGTATGGCTCGACTTCGGGGTAATCTTCCTTTCGCCGCGGCAGTCCCGGTTTTGAAATGGTGGCGCAAATTTTAAGAGGCCGGAGCTGCTGGTACTCACTAGTGGCTTCTCGATACTACCTTCCGAAAGCTGACGCGTTCGGAAGGGCACTCGAAGTGACGGCAGGTAACCGGTAACGTCACCTCGAGTTGCGGCGTCTTGAACGCTCAGTTCAAGGGCTGCAGTATCGAGAGGCATACCATTAAAGTAATACTCGAAGTGACGTTGTTAGCGATATTATTCGTTTCTAAGCCCCTTTCTTCACTGCAAGCACGGAATATTTTCTTTTGCCTTGATGCAAAAAAAGCAAAAGATCAAGCGGCGGTTAAAATTTGCTGCCATTTCTAAAGCCGTGGTGGGTTTCCCGCCGGTGTTACTTTTTGACAAATTTCTTGTATTGATTATCTATTCTTAAAATATACACACCTTTTGACAGATTTTCAATGTTGATGCCGGTCGTTTCGCTAAAAAGAGTGCCCCCAGTTATTTCACGTCCGTTAATATCTATAATGCTGTATTCGCTGTTTATAACAGCTCCCTGATGAAACTTTACACGAATAAAGCTTGCGGCAGGATTGGGATATATCTGAATTAATTTGTGGGTACTATAATCATCGATACTTAGAGCGCTATCGCCCAGGTATCTTGCCAGTATAAAATCACCTGTGTTTGCAATAACGCCAACATGACCACCTATTACAATCTTACTATCAGACTGGATGCATACAGCTGTGGCAGTTGCGCTAGTCATTGATGTCAGTTGCACCCCGTCGTCGCTAAATGAACTATCTACGGATCCATTTGCTGTTAATCTCACGACCGCAAGATTTCCTATTGTAAAATCCGTGCTGCTGCCCACGACTATAATCTTCCCATCACTTTGCAATGCAGCGTCGTTGGCGATATCCTGAGTATTAATATTTACAGTTGTTGCTCCTGACGTGCCAAATGAGGGATCCAAAGACCCATCTGCATTATAACGGACTACTATGAAACTTTGTCCGGGATAAAAGCTTGTTCCAGCACCTATAATTTTACCGTCGGGTTGAACTAAAACTGATGATAAGCGCTCATCAAGGGAAGGCAGATTTGTCACAACTTTTCCCGAAGTCCCAAAAGTAGGATCCAATGTTCCGTTTTCCAGCAGCCTTGCCAGTGCGATAACATTCCCTGTTAGGTCGGCCGTACTCCCTGCAAGAATAATGTTGCCATCGTTTTGAATAGCAATGGCGTTCGCCTGGTCGCTAATACCAATATTAATAGTTTGTTTACCATCACCGCTAAAAGTATTGTCTAAAGTGCCATCGGTGTTAATCCGGGCTATAGCCATATCTGCTGCACTGCCGTCAGACATAGTACCCACCACTACCGCTTTGTCATCTGATTGCATTGCCATTGCCAGTGCGATGCTTCCTTGTGCGCCAAATTCAATTCTCAAAATGCCGTTCGTGGCATATGATGTGTCTAAGGAGCCATCCGTGTTTAATCTTATAATCGTAAAGTCGTTTCGGGCTGTGCTTAAATTTTCTTTTGGACTAATCCCGCATATTAAAATCTTACCATCGGACTGAAGTGCTACCCCTGACGCATAATCTCTTTTAAGTGTGTTTTCAAAATTAGTAATTTCAAAATTAGCTTTGCCGTCTATCCCGAAGGACATATCCAGACTTCCGTCAGTATGATATCGGGCGATGCAAAAATCCATATGATCCGCTGTGTTGATAATTCCTGATCCCACCAGGATTATTTTCCCATCGGGTTGGATCACCATTGCCGTTCCATGTTCATTCAGAGAGTTGAAGTCGGTAGATACCAGCCCACCAGAACCGAAAGTTATATCCAGATCGGCGGGATTTTGAGAATAAGCAGTCAGACCAAAAAAGATTAAACTTAATTGTAAAAAATGTTTCATGAATAAGTTTTTAAATTAAACCCGATCGAACCGACAAAAAAAACCATATAAAGGGTCTCGTCCGAAAGACGTAAGAAGACTGAACCATCAGGCAGGTGCTAAATTTCACATTAAGGCAAGTTACAGAATAAATGCAACAAAAAAACTTTGGGCGGATAATCGTCATCCCGAAGTGACGGAGGATTTCTTTCAGGTTTTGAAAATTTATGAAAATAAACCACCAGGCCTGGGGTCACCCCTCGAGAGGGGAACAGCAGCCGATCCTTTGATTATTGTTTATCTTAAGCGGAAGTTTCGGTTTCAGTCCAAAAAATTCGTGGCGGGCTTTCTTTTCCGTGCACTGACTGCACGTCCGCAGCATCCGGACTGCAGATCCGCGCGATCGGGTTGAGTGACAGCACAGGGCTACACTTAATCTTAATATTCTTAATGTTTAAAATCAAAACCATCGAGAACATTTAAGTTTATTAAGCTATACTTAACGATCTAAATGCGCTTAATGGTTCAAAAACTATTTTATTAAAAAATGCACGGATTGTAAGTCCGCGCTATCGAGTTACGACGGATTGAGCGACCGCTCAGGGGTTCACTTAATCTTAATAGTCTTAAGCTTAAAAATCAAAACCATTGAGAACATTAAGTTCATTAAGTTTTACTTATCGATCTAAATGCGCTTAATGGTTCAAAAAACTATTTTATTAAAAAATGCACGGACTGCAAGTCCGCGC
>CAZLWZ010000293.1:0-2872 GCA_964563275.1 uncultured Flavobacterium sp. | reverse complement strand
TTTTCCGACATTAGGCCTTCCTACGATGGCTACTATATTATTCATACTCCTTTTTTAATATTTTGCAAATGTAGGTCTTTTAGTTTAAGGTTTAATGTTTAAGTTCTGGCGGTATCGCTTAACAATCTGTTTTTAGGAGCCGGGGACCTGCTGTTCGCTACTATCTTTTTAAAAATGGCGTACCTTCAGGTTTCCATCTAAAATTGTGGTATTTTTAAAAAGGATAGCCGCTGCCATCAGGGCTAAGGCCGACGGTTAAATTCATGTAGCCAGGAAGACGGATAAACAATCGCTATCAGTTTGTTTCAGGAGGTAGCTCATTCGTTAAAATTACGCCAATGCATTCAATTTCTTTGTAGCGGGAAATATTGATTTTTTACCTTTAACCGTAAAAAAAATTAAAATTATAAAATGTCCGAATTGCAATGTAAACCTGGTTATGAGTGACCGGAACGGTGTCGAAATCGATTATTGCCCCGAATGTCGCGGTGTATGGCTTGACCGCGGTGAACTTGATAAAATAATCGAGAGAAGCATGCCAGCGGCGCAACAATACGACCCGCGTCGCGATAAATCGTATGGTTCGCAGGGTGAATATTACAAAAAGAAGCGCAAAGATTCGTTCTTAGGGGATTTATTCGATTTTTAGAGAGGCCGCGTTAAGGATAGAGGCGGTAATCCCCGCTGCGCAGCAAGGGATTTAGCCGAAAGCCTGACCCGAAGGGAACGCCAAGATTATAAAAGAGGAAGTGCTTGTACCATCTTTCCGCCGCAAATTTTTTCACTTTTGGATCCATTATAATTGCAGATGAAAACACTCAAAGACATCCGCCAACAATTTTTTTCAGAGTTAAAGGGAGAATTTCCCGATGTTGAACTTGAATCCATGTTTGAACTTCTTGTTGATAAACACCTCCAACTCGGATCGGGGATTGACACAGATGCTGATTTAGAGCTGGATCACGAGAAACAACAGAAATTCGACACATTGCTGGCGCGGGTAAAACAGAATGAGCCGATTCAGTACATCATTGGCGAAACAAAATTCTACGGAAGGTCATTCAAAGTAAATTCGCATGTCCACGTCCCGCGGCCGGAAACCGAGACTATGGTATCGTGGGTAATTGAAGATTATCCGTTGGTGGCTGCAAAATCGGAGAAGAAAGTGGCTTTATTGGACATTGGCACCGGGTGCGGACTCTTGCCTGTTACGCTGGCTAAGGAACTACCACTGGAAGCGACAGCGGTTGACATTTCGGAAAACGCGTTGGAGGTTGCACGGGAAAATGCGCAATTGAATAATGCCGAAGTGCATTTTATTCACGATAACGTTCTTGGTTGGGACGCGTTGCCAAGACAGTTTGACATTATTGTTTCAAATCCGCCGTATATACTTGAAAAAGCAAAGAAAGACGTACAGCGCAAAATTTTGGATTATGAACCGTCGATCGCGCTCTATGTGCAGGATGAGGACCCGATGATCTTCAACCGGAAAATAGCAGCGTTGGCTAAAGCCAGCCTCTCGCCACATGGAATCGTCTATGTTGAAATTAATCAGTATTTAGGAGCAGAAACCGCACAGGTATTTGCTGAAAATGGCTTCAAAACTGAAATCAGAAAAGATGTCTTTGGCAATGAGAGAACGGTTAAAGCATTTAGGAACTAACTAATTTGTGAAACTAGCTGCGCACGTGGTTTGACTTAGCCTTTCGATGGGGCTGCTATTGGCCATTCGTAGCTGCTAGCCCAAGCCGGGTGTAAACTGTGGACTGTAAACTGTAAACTGTAAACTATCAACTGTCAACCGTCAACTGTCAACTACCCATTATACCCAAACCTTCTCAATTGATTCGTATTACTGCGCCAGTTTTTATTGACCTTCACATACGTTTCAAGATGGATTTGTTTTCCAAAGAATTTCTCGAGGTCAATTCTGGCTTCGATTCCTACGCGTTTTAGGGCTTCGCCTTTGTGGCCGATGATTATTCCCTTTTGGGTGTCGCGTTCGACCATGATCAGGGCACGGATTCGGATGATGTCGTCGTCTTCAAAGAATTCCTCAGTTTCGATTTCGACCGCGTAAGGGATTTCTTTCTTATAGTGAAGCAGAATTTTCTCGCGGATCGTTTCGTTTACGAAAAAACGCTCGGGTTTATCTGTCAGTTGATCTTTCGGGTAATAGGCAGGCGATACCGGAAGCAGTTCCAGAATTCGCGTGAAAACTTCGGGAACGTTAAAGTTTTTGAGCGCTGAAATTGGAAAAATTTCCGCATTCGGAACTTTTTCTGTCCAAAAAGCAACCTGCTGTTCCAGTTGCTCCTGATTCGAATTGTCAATCTTGTTTAGCAACAGCAAGACCGGAATCTTGGCGTGGATTATCTTGTTGAAAAAAGCTTCGTCTTTTAATGCCATTTCACCGATCTCGACCATGTAGATTAAAATATCAGCATCTTCAAAAGCAGATTTGACAAAATTCATCATCGATTCCTGCATTTCGTAAGCGGGCTTGATGATTCCGGGCGTGTCGGATAGTATCATTTGAAAATCATCGCCGTTGACGATGCCAAGAATCCGATGCCGTGTCGTTTGTGCTTTGGACGTAATAATTGAGAGACGTTCACCAACGAACGCGTTCATCAGTGTCGATTTGCCTACGTTTGGGTTTCCGATTATATTGACAAAGCCTGCTTTATGCTCCATGCTTTTTAGTTCTTAAGATTGTTTGTATAACCGAATGTCCACTGGACATTCTCCTTTCAATTTCAAATCGATTATAGTAAATGTTTAATACAAAAAAAGCCACTCTTTGCAGAATGGCTTTCAACTTAGTAGCGGGAACAGGACTCGAACCTGTGACCTTCGGGTTATGAGC
>CAZLWZ010000292.1:0-2888 GCA_964563275.1 uncultured Flavobacterium sp. | reverse complement strand
AGGTAGGGAAGAAGCCAGGAAATAGACGGCAGTGATCACCGACATCAGCATCAGGTACGAGATTTCCACATCGAAAGCGACGAATAAAAAATAGTACTGATGTGAAAAAACAAGGTAGCGGCACACAGCAAGAAATATATTGCGTTTATGGATCTGACGCGGAACCGAATTGATTTTTTTAATGAGTTTATGCAATGAATAACCACGGATCGTGAAACGTCGTAAAGCAAAGAACAGTACCGAAGCGGCAATCAGCAATCCAAATAATATCCCGACGCTTTTCGGCGTAATCACATTATAAAACGCATTAAAGTACAGTAAACCGAAAATTCCGAAAACAACAGTAAGTACCATTTGTATTCCATTGCAAAGCAGGTTTAAAAACACGATGTCTTTCGCCAGATGTTTTTCGAAAAACAAAACTTTAGCGCCGTATTCGCCAAGGCCGTTCGGGGTGAAGATCGCGGCAGTTACAGCACTTAGGACCTGCTTTGCAGATTCGGAAACAGTTATTGGTTGCAGATGAGTTACGAGATTCTGCCATTTCAATATTTCGAAAAACCGATTCAGGAAAGTCAGAAGCAAAATAAAAAGGACACCGGCAACCGACCAGTTATCGTTGAATTTCTGCTGGAACCGAACCCAGTCGAGTTTATCATTATTGGCAAGCTGTGTGTAAATAAAATAAAAAGCGCCCCCGACGACCAAAAGTTTAACGGCGGCTGTCAGATATTGTTTAGCTTTGCGGGGAACGGAAATCATATCTGCAAAGAAACAAAATACAAGTCAATTGCAGCGATGTCGGGCGCAGACAAAACCATCCGCCAAAACTTCACCATGTCAAACGAACGCATCATATTGGGAATCGATCCGGGAACTACCATTATGGGTTTCGGATTGATAAAAGTTGTCGGAAAAACGATGAGTTTCATTCAGTTGAATGAATTGATCCTGAGTAAATATGACGATCATTATACAAAACTTAAAGTCATTTTCGAACGTACCATCGAGCTGATCGACACACATCACCCCGATGAAATCGCGATTGAAGCGCCTTTTTTCGGCAAAAACGTACAGTCGATGCTAAAACTCGGCCGGGCTCAGGGTGTTGCAATGGCCGCAGGACTCTCACGCCAAATCCCAATCACCGAATATGAGCCAAAGAAAATAAAAATGGCGATTACAGGCAACGGAAATTCGAGCAAAGAACAGGTCGCAAAAATGTTACAGCAACTTCTCGGATTAAGAGAATTACCGAAAAACCTCGACAGCACCGACGGCCTGGCGGCGGCCGTCTGTCACTTTTTCAATTCAGGGAAAGTTAGCGGCGCCACGAGTTATTCGGGATGGGACGCCTTCGTCAAACAGAATGAAAGTCGCGTTAAATAATCAATACTAAAACTTTGGCGGGAATTTATATCCACATACCTTTTTGCAAGCAGGCTTGCCATTACTGCGATTTCCATTTTTCGACCTCGATGAAAAAAAAGGACGAAATGGTCGGGGCGCTCGCGAGCGAAATCAGGATGCGGAAAACGGAACTGCCGAATGAGGTTGAAACGATATACTTTGGCGGCGGCACGCCATCGGTACTTTCATCATCGGAAATTAAATATCTTATTGATGTTGTTTGTCTAAATTATAATGTGTCGAATGATGCTGAAATTACACTTGAAGCAAACCCCGACGATCTTACATCGCCAAAGCTACGCGAACTTTCAAACAGTCCTGTAAACCGAATCAGCATCGGAATCCAGTCGTTTTTTGATGATGATCTGCAAATGATGAATCGCGCGCACAATTCGGCTGAAGCCAAAGAATCATTAAGGGAAGCCCGATCGTTGTTCGGAAATATTTCGATCGATCTAATCTACGGCATTCCTGGAATGACTAATGAAAAATGGCTGAATAATATCGAAACTGCTCTGTCGTATGACATTCCCCATATATCGAGTTATGCACTGACTGTCGAGCCGCGCACCGCACTTAGCAAAATGATCAAAACCGGACAGTCGGCGGCGCCGGATGATGATGTTGCCGAATCGCATTTTCATCTGCTCGCAGAAACACTTCAGAATAGCGGTTTTGTACATTATGAGTTATCGAATTTTGCGAAACCCGGATATTTTTCAAAAAACAATTCGGCATATTGGCTCGGAAAAAAATACATCGGAATCGGCCCGTCGGCGCATAGCTATGATGGAAACACGCGCAGCTGGAATGTCGCCAACAATGCGCTTTATCTAAAATCGATTTTAGCCGGAGAACTACCTTCTGAAAGCGAAACTTTATCTGAGAAAGATCGCTTCAATGAATATGTGATGACCGGGCTGCGCACGGTTTGGGGAATTTCGGTCAGCAAAGTAGAAGCAGATTTCGGTTCCGAAATGCGTAATAATCTGCTTTTTAACAGCCGGAAATTCATCGATCAGGGTCTGCTTGAACTCGGCGGCGATGTTTTAAAGACCACCGCAAAAGGAAAATTCCTGACCGACGGAATTGCAAGCGATCTGTTCGCAATTTAAACACGCCAATAATTTGCGTAAATTGCCGTAACAAATAAACCAACTGTTGGAGGCAAAAATTTATATAGGCGGAAATGATTTCAGGGTAGATCTGGCAAAGCCGATCGATATCTCTATCCCGATCACAAATGATGATAAAAACCCAATCGCGTGGTATCTTGATAAACCTGTAATCGAACCGGTAAAATCAGGCGATTGGGTCGGAAAAGTCTCCGAAGGCTCTTCGACGAACTTCAATAATATTGCGTTCAATCCGCATGGTCATGGTACGCATACCGAGTGCGTAGGCCATATCACGCGTGAATTCTACAGCATCAATCAGGCTTTGAAAACTTTCTTCTTTGTAGCCGAATTGATTTCGAT
>CAZLWZ010000291.1:0-2897 GCA_964563275.1 uncultured Flavobacterium sp. | reverse complement strand
TAATGACCAAAGTAGGTTCCGATATGGGACAAGACAAGAAGGGCCTTCGGAAAGATTATATTATTAAAGCAGCGGAAGATTCGCTGAAGCGTTTACAAACCGACTATATCGACCTGTATCAGACACATTTTGACGATGAATCGACACCGGTGCAGGAGACCCTTGAGGCGTACGATCGATTACATAAAGACGGCAAGATACGCTGGATCGGCACGTCTAACATGTCAGTCGATCGGCTAAAGGAATCGCTCGAAGTGAGCGTGGAGAATAACCTGCCAATATACCAGTCGCTTCAGCCACACTACAATTTGTATGAACGCGAAAAATTTGAAAATGGTTTTGAACCCGTATGCCTTGGGCGTGGCCTGGGTGTAATCACGTATTATTCGCTCGAAAGCGGCTTCCTGACCGGAAAGTATCGCAGCAAAGATGATTTAGGTAAAAGTCCGCGTGCAGCAAAAATGGACCGCTACTTCAACGACCGTGGCTATAAAATACTCGACGCGCTCGATGAAGTGTCGAATGAATATAACGCTACTCCTGCTTCGGTGGCATTGTCATGGCTGATCCACCGGCCATCGGTCACGGCGCCAATCGTTTCCGCAACGAGTTTGGAGCAGCTTGACAGCATCATCAGGGCACCGCAGGTGGAACTCGATTCGAATGCTATACGATTCCTGACCGCAGCAAGTGCATGGTAAATTTTAAAACAAACAGATATGGAACCAATTCAGTTAAAATTCAGGGATAACGGCAAGATCCCGAACAGCAAACTCGCTTTGTTGATTTACAAAAATGTTTTTTCTGAAGAAAAAGCAGATGCAGACGCGATTCGGCAGCATTTCGAGCAATTCAACTGGAAGAACTCCTGGCAAAACGGCGTTTACGACTACCACCATTACCACAGCACATCACACGAAGTCTTAGGGGTGGTAAGCGGTGAGGCTACTATTTTGTTCGGCGGCGAGAACGGCGAAGAAGTCCGACTTGAAAAAGGAGATGCCGTAGCGATCCCGGCCGGCGTCGGTCATAAAAAAATTTCAGCTTCGGAAGATTTTTCAGTTATAGGGGCGTATCCGAACGGATCGGATTATGACATCCTTACCGGCGAGGAAGGCGAGCGCCCGATGGCCGACGAAAACATCGATAAAGTCCCGCTACCCGAAAACGATCCTGTTTATGGCCAACTGCAGGGGCTGACGGCATTGTGGCGATATACGGGCTGAGCTATTGCTTGATGAATTTTTGTCGGAACGTACCGTCGTTAGTGACAATTGAAACAAAGTGTACGCCTGAGGACAATGCTGAAACGTCGATGAGTGGCTGATTCGACACCAGAACTTTCTGCCCGAGATTGTTGTAGATTACCGCGTGTTCAAGTATCATTTCCGCTGGTAAGGCGATGATCAGTTCATTTGATGCCGGATTTGGATAGATTCGTATATCCGTTTCAAAAGCGGCGTCGGCAGTACCTAGTGTCACTGAATTGTTTTTCGAAATTATGTGACGTTCCGGATCAAATTGTACCGATGTAACAGCAAAAGGTACGGCAACATCAAAAACCTGGTTGTTGGTACTGTTTTCGAGTACGAGATCAAGCTGCTGCCCCGCTGGTCCAAAAACTCGTACAGGAACCGGCATTTCAAAAAAGGGAACAGAAACATGCGATTGTGACTGCTCCACCGTAAGCCGTGCCGTGCCGGGGGCAATATTTTGTGCCGTGATAGTATATGAAGGATACCCCTGCATATATACCCAGTCGTTGAAAAACTCGTCCAGGTCAGTTCCTGATGCCGCTTCGAAGTGCGCCTGCAGATCAGCAGTCACTGCAAAATCATACGCCAGCTCAGGGTCGGCGAGATAGTTTTGCACTCCTTCAAAGAACGCGGCATCTCCTAATTTCCAGCGTAACATTTCCAAGACCATAGCGCCTTTGGAATAACTCAGCCGGCTGCTGAATATGCGCCCGACATTATTTGCATCGGCCAATGGCACATATACCGATCCCCCCGGCTGTGAAGTTATGTGGTCAATTTGGTCTTCTTTCCACGCGATAAAGGCCTCAGGTCCGTCAAGATGATCGATTACCATCCCCGACAGGTACGTTGCAAAACCTTCATTGAGCCAGATGTCCTGCCAGGTCCCGCACGTGACTTTGTCGCCAAACCACTGATGTGCGAGCTCGTGCGCTATCAGTCCACGGTTAAAGCTGCCCATGAAGGAAACAGTAGTGTGTTCCATTCCACCGCCAAAACCGCATTGCGCGTGACCGTACTTTTCATCTGCAAATGGGTAGGTTTCAAATGTCGCTTCGAAAAAGTCCATGATTGGCAGTGTCTGCGCCAGTTGCGTGACAGCCGTATTGTAATTTTCAGGGTAAATATAATTCACAATAGGAAACTGATTGGGCTCGGTTCCCGCCTGTTGGGTAAAGATCTCATAATTGGTAACCGCAACCGCCACCAGGTAAGCCGGAATCGGATAACCGTGGTGAAAATGCGTAATTGTACTACCGGTCGAGTATGGCACCTGGGATATTTCAATGCCGTTGGAAACACTGACATATTCAGAAGGCGCAGTAATATAAATATCAAGGCTCTCTATTTTATCGCTAAGATCCTGTTTGCATGGCCACCAATCGCGCGCACCAAACGGTTCAGACAAAGTCCATATTATAGGTGTCCCTAAATGAGTCGATCGTACGAATGCCTGTTGATCTGACGGAGGTACACCAGCATATTTAATAAATATAGTTGCAGATGTACCCGCTGGTTGAGTACCCGGAAGGTTTATTATCAGTTCATCGGCGGCCTGCGAATATGTCAACGCAACGCCGTTTAAACTTACCGTAGTAACTGAAAGCTGCTCTGACAAATCGAATGTGATGGTCGACATAT